>JAJFFI010000022.1 GCA_021776755.1 Alphaproteobacteria bacterium
CCCGCCGGTGATCTCGGACATCTGGTCCTTGACCATCTCGTCGACCTTCACCTTGGCGTCGTTGTAGGCGGCAACGATGAGGTCTTCGAGGATTGCGGTATCGCCGGGGTCGAATGCCGAGGGGTCGATCTCGACCCGGCGCATTTCGGCCTTGCCGTTAAGCGTGATTTTCACCATCCCGGCGCCGGCCACCCCCGTCACCTCGGCCTCGCCAAGCTTCTCCTGCATTTCCTGGACCTTGCCCTGCATCTGCTGGGCCTGCTTCATCAACTGGCCGAGGTTCTTCATTCGGATTTCCTCTCGTCATCGCTTTCCCCGGCCGCGTCCGGGGTCTCCGCCGGCCGTTCCGCCGCGGGACGGACCGACGTGATGCGGCTTTCGGGGAAAGCCTCCATGGCGGCGCGCACCAGGGGGTGTTTCCTGGCTTCTTCGTGAAGCGCGGCATCGGCCTCAACGGCCTGTTCGGTGAGGGTGTTGTCGCCCGGCTCGCTCGAGATCGCAACCGTCCAGCGGTCGCCGGTCCACCTTTCGAGAGCGCCCGCAATCTTGCCCGCAAGATCGCGGGGGGCGCTGCCGGTCGGGCGGAACTCGATCCGGGGCGGCGCGTAGCGCACGAGATGCACCGAGCCCCGGAGATGCGTCGCGACCATCGGCTCGCGCCGTTCGTCGAACAGCGCCACAAGCGCCGGGAAGTCGGCCGGCGCCGGCACGACCGGCGGCTGCGGCGCGTCGAATTCGCCGGGGCCTTCCGGCGGCATGTCGGGCGGCGGCATGTCGGGCGGCGGCGTGTCGGGCGGCGGCGGTTCGCTTTCCGGATGGAGGCCAGACTCGGGCTGAGCTTTGGGCCCCGGGTCGGGCAGAGGGTCAGGCAGAGGGTCGGGTACAGCGGCGAGCATCGGCCGGGCGCCGCCGCCCACCCCGGATGCAGCTTGCGCCGGGGCAGGGACAGATGTGGGTGCAAGCGCGGATGCCGTGCCGCCGCCGTTGGGTGCCGGAGAGGAAGCGCCCGACGCAGCACCGCCGTCCCGCGCCGCGTCATCGGTCAGCTTTCTGACGAGGTCGGACGGCGGCGGCAGTTCTGCGGCGTAGGCAAGACGGATCAGCAGCATCTCGGCGGCCTGCAGCGGATTGGGCGCAAACTGTACTTCGTCGAGACCCTTCATCAGAATCTGCCAGGCACGGGTGAGTGCGGCCATCGGCAGAGCCGCCGCCATCTCGGTTGCCCGCTGGCGCTCGCCGGCGCCGACAGCTTCGGTCTCGGCCGCGTTCTCGACGATCTTGAGCCGGGTGAGCCAGTGCGTGAGTTCGAGCAGGTCCTTCACGACCACAAGCGGGTCGGCGCCCGAAAGATAGAGATCGCCAAGAATATCCAGCGCCGGGCCGGCATCGCCCTTCATCACCGCGTCGAACAGATCGATGACGACGGCGCGGTCGGCGAGGCCCAGCATGGCGCGCACGGCCTCGGGCTCCACGGTCTCGCCGGCGGCGACATGGGAGATCGCCTGGTCGAGCAGCGACAGGCCGTCACGCACCGATCCGTCGGCCGCGCGGGCGAGCAACTGCAAGGCATCGTCGCTGAGTTTTGCATCTTCCTTGCCCGCCACCTCGCCGAGATAGCCCGCGAGCATGTCGCGCGGCACCCGTCGGAGGTCGAACCGCTGGCAGCGCGAGAGCACGGTCACCGGCACCTTCCGGATCTCGGTGGTGGCGAAAATGAACTTCACATGCGGCGGCGGCTCCTCGAGCGTCTTCAGGAGCGCATTGAAGGCCGCGCGCGAGAGCATGTGCACCTCGTCGACGATATAGACCTTGTAGCGCGCCGAGACCGGGCGGTAGCGGACGCTGTCGATAATGTCGCGGACATTGTCGACGCCGGTGTTCGAGGCGGCATCGATTTCGAGCACGTCCACGTGCCGGTCCTCGGAGATGGCGATGCAAGGCTCGCATTCGCCGCAGGGCTCGATCGTGGGCTCGGTGCGTTTGCCGTCGGGACCGACGCAGTTGAGCGCGCGGGCGATGATGCGGGCGGTGGTGGTCTTGCCGATGCCCCGGACGCCGGTCAGCACGAAGGCGTGGGCGACGCGGCCGGTTTCCATCGCGTTGGAGAGCGTCTGCACCATCGCTTCCTGGCCCATGAGGCCGGTGAAGTCGACGGGCCGGTATTTCCGGGCAAGCACGCGATAGGCGGCGCCGTCCTGGTTCTTGTCGGCGGCCGGCTTTTCGCTCTTGTCGGACATCAGGGGCAGCGCAATCGCGGGGAATTGGAAAGGTGGGAGACTGGACAGCGACCCGGGCGAAACTCGTTACGGCTGCTTCCTTCCGGACCTGACCGGGTTGGCGAGGTGCCCGTCCGCGCCAGCCTCCCGAAGGTACTATATCAGGACTCGGGCGCAGGGGGACAAGGGGATTTCGCGCGCGATCCCGAGACGGCGTTCGTACCAGCGATTGAAAGCGGGCGAGACGCATGCAATCTTCCGCGCCATGGCAAAAGAAAACGATGCAGTCGGCAACGGCGCACTCCATTACACCGGCTCGGGCCTCGACCGGGTCGGCCATCTCCGGCGTGACGACAGCTGGCTCGCGACCAAGAAAGGCAGCGGACAGACGCGGGTTCTGCCCGTTTGGCGCTCGCGCAATCTGGTGGGCGGGATCGACGCCGAGGGCCGGGTGACGGGCGACGCGCCGGCACTGGTCGCGCTCGACATCAACGAATGCTGGTCGCTTGCGGGAGAACAGGGCGAACTGGTACTTCTCGGCGAGAAGGACGAGACCGTCTGGTTCGCGCTCGATATCTCGCATCTCGAAGATCCACTCTCGGCCTATGAGTTGAAGGACCGCGGCGAGTTTGTCGATCTGCGGCTGGTCGGCGCGGTCATGAACCGGGCGGCGGGGGCCGCGATGGCGTTCGCCCGCGGCATCCTGACCTGGCACCGCCGGCACCGGTTTTGCGGTTTTTGCGGCAGCCCGACCGAGAGCACCGACGCGGGGCACGTGCGGGTCTGCCAGAATTCCGAATGCGCGACCCAGCATTTCCCGCGCACCGATCCCGCCGTCATCATGCTGGTGCACAAGGGCGACAAGTGCCTCCTCGGCCGCACGGGACGCCTGCCGCCCGGCATGCACTCGACACTCGCGGGATTTGTCGAACCCGGCGAGACGCTTGAAGAGGCCGTCGCGCGGGAGGTACTGGAAGAAACCAACATCGTGGTCCGCGACCCGGTCTACCGCGGCAGCCAGCCGTGGCCATTTCCGGCCAACATCATGGTCGGCTTTTTTGCCGAGGCGACAACCGAAGAAATCACCGTCGACACCAACGAGCTCGAAGACGCCCGCTGGTACACACGGGACGAATTGCTCAACAGCCCCGAAGACGAAAGCTTCCGGATGCCGCGGCGCGATTCGATCGCGCGCCACCTGATCGACGGCTGGCTTGCCGGCGACGCCGGGTAGTCAGAGTTCCCGGAACGGGCTCATCGGGTAGGAGCCCAGCACCTTCAGTTTTGAGATGAAGAACTGCAGCTCCTCGAGCGCGCGGTCGACGTGCTTCTCGGCGACGTGCCCCTCGACCTCCATATAGAAGGCCGCGACATTGGGCTCGCGGATGCTGATGTAGCTCTCGAGCCGGATGATGTTGACGCCGTTGGTCGCAAAGCCACCGAGCGCCTTGTAGAGCGCGGCCGGTACGCTGCGGACCTGGAACACGATACTGGTCAGGCACGGGGTGTCGCGCGGGTCGGGCTCGATCCGGCGGTGCCCCATGATCACGAAGCGCGTGGTATTGCCGAGCCGGTCCTCGATGCGGGCGCGGATCGATTGCAAACCATAGGTTTCGCCCGCGAGCGAAGACGCGATGGCAGCGCGCGAAGTGTCGCCGAGTTCGGCGACCTCCTTGGCGGCACCCGCGGTGTCGGCCTCGGCCACCGGCTGGAGTTTCATCTCGCGCAGCATCTCACGGCACTGCGCCAGCGCCTGGGGATGGCTGTGGGCGGTCTTGATGTCGTCGAGCGTCGCCCCAGGCAAGGCGAGGAGATGATGCTGCACCGGCTGGAAATGCTCGCCGAGGATGAAAAGCGCCGACTCCGGCAGCAGATGGTGAATGTCGGCCACCCGCCCGCCGAGCGAATTCTCGATCGGAATCATGGCAAGCGCCGCCTTGCCCGTGCCGACGGCGTCGAACGCATCCTCGAACGACTTGCAGGGAATGGTTTCGCGGCCTGGAAACGCCACCTCGCAGGCGAGGTGCGAATACGCCCCCGGCACCCCCTGGAATGCGATCGGACCCTCGAATTCCCGCTCGATCGCCTTGCGATGGGACTCGCCCTGGGATCGTCGCCCAAAGGCCAGCCACTCGGGAACCGTCGCGAGCGCCGCGGCAAGCCGCTCGATATGCTGATTTCCAGGCTCGTTTTCGCCGGTTTCCCAACGATTCACGGTCGGCTGCGACACTTCCAGCCGCGCCGCCAGCGTTTCCTGGGTGAGCCCCGCTGCCTGGCGAGCTTCCCGAATTCTCAATCCAATAGACATGAAAAAGATATAATATACGTAATGCGTATAAATCAATCTATAAATGGATTAAAAATTATTATTGCGAAAGAATTTCCCGCGCCCGCGCCAGATCTTCCGGGGTGTCGACCCCGACCGGGACAGCCTCGACCCGCACCACATCGATCCGCATGCCGGCTTCGAGCGCCCGGAGTTGTTCGAGTTTTTCGCGCTGTTCAAGCACGCCCGGCGGCAGGGACACGAACCGGTCGAGCGCCGCGCGGCGGTACGCGTAGATGCCGATATGGTGCCAGTAAGGGCCCTCGCCCGCCGGAATCGACTGACGGCTGAAATAGAGCGCCCGTCCGGCCCGTGCCCCGCCTGGAAACGCCACCGCCACTTTCACGACATTGGGATTGCCGATCTCGGCCGGATCGACGATTTCCGCTGTGAGGGTGGTTAAATCGGGGCCTGCATCCGGTTGATTTTCAAACGGTATCAGGGTTTCGCGGATAACAGCCGGATCGATGGCCGGAAGATCGCCCTGCAGGTTCACCACAATATCGTGACGCCGATCCGGATCGGCCATCGCAAGGGCGGCGTGTATGCGGTCCGACCCGGACGGCAGGTCAGGATCGGTCAATACCGCCTCGCCGCCCGCATCAACGACGGCGGCCACTATTTCCTCTTCGGCGGCCGCCACCAGAACCCGGCCTATTCCCGACTCCTCGGCCCGCCGCATGACCTGGACGATCATCGGATTGCCGCCGATATCGGCCAGCGGCTTGCCAGGCAGCCGGGTCGAGGCCATGCGGGCCGGGATGACGATAATCGGGTCGGGCTGCGGCATTGGTCGGCAAGGTCCGGATCGGCGGGAAGGGGACAAACCCTGTCATAGCGTGGCGGACCGGACGCGGAAAGCGCGAATCCCGCCTGTCTCCCGCGTCAAAACCGCCCGTTGCCAATAGACATTCCGGCAGTGAGTGAGTAATGTCCGCGCGAGT
>JAJFFI010000211.1 GCA_021776755.1 Alphaproteobacteria bacterium
TGCGCCACACCGTTACTTTGATGGGCCGGATCCTGCAGGTCCGCTCGATTGACGCTCCCCAGACCGTTGGATATGGTGCCACTTGGCAGGCTGGTGGGTCAGCGCGGATCGCGACCGTCGCGATCGGTTACGCCGACGGCTACTCACGGCATCTCAGCAACAGCGGTTTCTGTTATATCGGCAGCAATCAGGTTTCGATTGCAGGGCGCGTTTCCATGGATCTCATCACGCTCGACGTCACCGGCATTCCGGAGGCCGACGCCCGTCCCGGTGCGCTGGTCGAGGTGCTCGGCCCTCATGTCGGTGTCGACGATGCGGCGGCCGCGGCGGGCACCATTGGCTACGAAATCCTGACCTCCCTCGGACGGCGCTATCACCGCGTCTATACCGGCAACACGGACTGACCCCGGCGCCCATGCCAATCCTCGCCCCCATCGGACGCGTGTTCCTGGGCTTCCTCGCCATGACGGGGCGGCTCTGCCAGTTCGCCGGCGCCTCGGTCTCGCACTGCGTGCGCCCGCCCTTCTTCCCGCGCCTGGTTACGCACCAGATGATCGAGATCGGCTACTACTCGCTGCCGGTGGTCGGGCTGACTGCGATCTTCACCGGCATGGTGCTGGCGCTCCAGAGTTATACGGGTTTCTCGCGCTTCAATGCCGAGTCCGCGATTGCGGCGGTTGTTGTGCTGTCGGTCACCCGCGAGCTCGGCCCGGTCCTGGCGGGGCTGATGGTCGCGGGCCGCATCGGGGCGGCAATGGCGGCCGAGATCGGCACCATGCGGGTCACCGAACAGATTGACGCCCTGACCGCGCTCTCGACCAACCCGCAGAAGTATCTGGTCGCCCCGCGCATTCTTGCCGGGATCATGATGTTGCCGCTGCTCGTGCTCGTCGCCGACATCATCGGCGTCTTCGGCGGTTTTTTGATCGGTGTGTACAAGCTTGATTTTAATGCAGTTAATTACCTCAAGCTGACCTTCGAGTTTCTCGAGCCGCTCGATGTGATCTCGGGCCTCGTGAAGGCCGCCATGTTCGGATTCATCATCACGGTGATGGGTTGCTATCACGGTTATCACTCGGATGGCGGCGCCCAGGGAGTGGGCAAGGCGACGACCAATGCGGTCGTATCATCCTCGGTCCTCATCCTCGCCTTCAATTATCTCATCACCGCGCTTTTCTTCGGGGTCTGAGCGGACAATGGCCGATACCCCCAAAATCAAGCTCACCAATGTCCACAAGGCGTTCGGCGCGAACCAGGTGCTGCGCGGCGTGAACCTCGAGGTTGGGGCCGGCGAATCTGTCGTCGTGATCGGAGGCTCCGGCACCGGCAAGTCGGTGATGCTGAAATGCATCCTCGGGCTGCTCGAACCCGACGCGGGCTCGATCCAGATCGACGGCCAGGAGGTCGTCGGCATGTCGGCGGGCGACCGCGAGGCGTTGATGCACAAATTCGGGATGCTGTTTCAGGGCGCGGCGCTGTTCGACAGCCTTTCGGTGATCGACAACGTCGCCTTCGGTCTCTTGCGCGCCGGCAAGGTGCCGCGGGACGAGGCCTATCGCATTGCAGACCAAAAGCTTCGCCAGGTCGGGCTCGGCCCGGATGTCGGCAAGCTCTGGCCGTCGGAGCTATCGGGCGGCATGAAAAAACGCGTGGGTCTTGCCCGCGCGATCGCGACCGAGCCCGAGATCATCTTCTTCGACGAGCCCACTACGGGCCTCGATCCGATCATGGGCGACGTCATCAACGACCTGATCGTCGAATGCACCCGGGACCTCGGCGCCTCTGCCCTCTCGATCACCCACGACATGGCCTCGGCGCGCAAAATCGCGCACCGCATCGCCATGCTGTATAAGGGCGAGATCATCTGGGCGGGCCCCGTCGCCGAGGTTGACCGCTCGGGCAACGACTATGTCGAGCAGTTCATCCACGGACGTGCCGAAGGGCCGATCCAGATGGAACTGAAGGCCTGACAGATCCGGTGCAGCCTTCGGGCGCAGAGCCGGAAGGCGCTGGAACAGCTGAATTAATGGCCAAGACCCAGACCCGCTACGTTTGCCAAAAATGCGCGACCGTCCATGCCAAATGGGCGGGCAAGTGCGATGGTTGCGGCGAGTGGAACACGCTTTCCGAAGACACGGCGGCGGCCGCAACGCCGGGCGGGCTGAAGGGCGCGGCCAAGGCCGGGAGCCGGAAGCTCGAACTGGTCGATCTTTCGGGCACTTCGACGACCGCGCCGCGCCGCCAGAGCGGCATCGCCGAGTTCGACCGGGTCTGCGGCGGCGGACTGGTTCCGGGGGCAGCCCTCCTCGTGGGTGGCGACCCGGGCATCGGCAAATCGACGCTGTTGCTGCAGATCGCGGCGAAAATCTCGAAGGGCGCGCGCGCGCTCTACATCACCGGCGAAGAGGCGATCGACCAGATCCGGATGCGCGCGGACCGCCTTGGCCTCGCCGACGCGCCGGTGCAGCTTGCGACCGCAACCAGCATCCGCGACATCCTCTCAACCCTCGATGGGGCCGCCGGCACCGACGAGGCACCCGATTTCGTGGTCATCGACTCGATCCAGACCATGTTCGTCGACAACATCGAGTCCGCCCCCGGCACGGTCACCCAGGTCCGCGCCTCGGCCCAGGAAATGGTGCGCTACGCCAAGCGGCGCGGGGTCACGGTCGTCCTCGTCGGGCATGTCACCAAGGAAGGCCAGATCGCGGGGCCCCGCGTGCTCGAGCATGTGGTCGACACCGTGCTCTATTTCGAGGGCGAGCGCGGGCACCAGTTCAGAATACTGCGCTCCGTCAAAAACCGGTACGGACCGACCGATGAAATCGGCGTTTTCGAGATGACCGATTCCGGACTGATGGAAGTCCAGAACCCTTCGGCACTCTTCCTCTCCGACCGCGACGGCAGCGAGGCTGTCTCCGGCGCCTGTGTCTTCGCCGGCATCGAGGGCACCCGGCCGATGCTGGTCGAAATCCAGGCGCTGGTCGCCCCCTCGTCGTTCGCAGCGCCCCGGCGGGCTGTGGTTGGCTGGGACAGCGCGCGCCTCTCGATGCTGCTCGCCGCGCTCGAAGCCCGCTGCGGCGTCGCGTTCGCCGGGCGAGACGTGTATCTCAACGTCGCGGGCGGTCTCCGCATCGCCGAGCCCGCCGCCGATCTGGCGGTTGCGGCAGCACTCCTCTCGGCCCTCACCGACGAGCCGCTGCCTCACGACATGGTGGTGTTCGGCGAGGTTGGACTCTCGGGCGAGATCCGCGCCGTCAGCCAGATGGGAACCCGCCTCAAGGAAGCCCAAAAGCTGGGCTTTACCCGGGCCATCGTTCCGCCGCTCAAGGCCCGCAAGGGAAGCGGCAAGCGCGCGGGGCCGGCAGGCATGGACACGGCGGAGCTCCGCCGGCTCGAGAAACTGGTCGCGCGCTTTGGCGTCGAAGATGATGCGAACGCCGCGAAACAGGCAGCGGAATAGGCGACGGATCGCGGCATGGACGACCTCCCCCTGAACCTTTTCGACATGCTGGTCATCGCCGTCCTCGTGCTATCGGCGCTGATCGCCTTTGCCCGCGGCATGGTGAAGGAACTGCTCAAGCTGC
>JAJFFI010000212.1 GCA_021776755.1 Alphaproteobacteria bacterium
GTTTTCGGATATTTAGATAGAGCTTCGATATCCCCATCGAATAAGTCTTTCACGCTGATCCAACTCTTAGGTCGATCTTTGCCGTGAACTTCCACAACTGAATCGCTGGAATAAGCAGCGGCTAAATTAATTCCAACATCCTCGAAATTGTCGGTAATTCCGCCCTCACGAGTTATCGAGACCCCCCTAATTGCTGCAAATAGGCTTGTGATTCTTTGTTGCCCATCAAGTACATATTGAATTGCATCGCCCTTTGGAGTGGGGCCAAACTTGAGGTTGCCGATATTTTTGACGTATCTGAGGGTCTCCCGTGTGTTCCAAATAATGAAAGTCCCTATCGGATAACCCTTCACTATGCTGTCAATGAGCTTGGCGGCTTTGTCTCGGTTCCAGACATATTTTCGCTGGAATTGCGGGACCTTAATGCGGCCCGACTCAATGTCAGATAGTAGCGCACTCATCCCAAGTGGCTGTGGTTCTGGTTGATATTCAGGCATTAACCGATTCCAACTGATAGTTGAAGAAACATTGGATATTCCCTGAATTTTTTAATAGGAGCAATCCTTTCATTTAACTCTCACAGGTCCTTGCAGAGCCGCAGTGAGTCGTAGAGTGCTGCGTGGATGTTGCGGGACGACATCGCGTCGCCCACCCGGTAAAGCACGAAGGCGCCGTCTGGATTGCGCACCAGGTCCTGCGGCTTTTCCTCGGTGATCGCCTCGAAGTCGATCTCGCCATTGTTCCGCGACTGGCCGCGGAGTTCGTAAAAAGTCTCGGCCATCGGGATCGTGCCGTGCTCGACCACCACCTGATCGACGATGCGCTCGCTCGTCAGGCCGCCGTACTCGTTGACCATGTTGACCTTTAGCTGGTTGCCGTGTTTCTCCACCGAAACGACCCGGTTGTCCGGGGT
Source organism: Alphaproteobacteria bacterium (assembly GCA_021776755.1). Classification (GTDB taxonomy): domain Bacteria; phylum Pseudomonadota; class Alphaproteobacteria; order JAJFFI01; family JAJFFI01; genus JAJFFI01. The sequence goes on from JAJFFI010000212.1 coordinate 914, forward strand.
GAGCTTGACGCCGCGGGCATAGAAATTCTCAAGGTAGCGCGGGAAATTCAGGGTTCCCATTTCATGGGCCGCGTGCCGGTCGGGTGTCACAAGCTCTACTTGCTTGCCAAGCGAGGACAGGTAATCCGCGCAGGACGGGCCCGGATGCTGGCCGTTGTCGTCGTAGATCAGAATGTCGTCGCCGGGGGCGGCGTTGCCCCCGAGAATATCCCACACCGAAATACAGTTCTCGCCGCCCTCGACGCAGTCCGTGTCGGGCAGGCCGCCGGTCGCAACGATTATGGCGTCCGGGGTTTCGGCCAGAATGTCGCTGGTCTCGGCAAAGGTGTTGAGCCGGACCTCGACGCCGAGGACCTCGATCTCCGAGATCAGCCAGTCGGCAATGCCGATCAGGTCGCGGCGCCAGGTGGCGCGGGCCGCGAGCACGATTTGCCCGCCGAGCCGATCGGTGGCCTCGAACAGCACAACGTCATGCCCCCGTTCGGCCGACACCCGGGCAGCTTCAAGCCCCGCGGGCCCGCCGCCGACCACGACGATTTTCTTCTTTGCCGGCGCCTTCGGAATGACATGCGGGATTGTCGCTTCGCGCCCCGTCGCCGCGTTCTGGATGCAGAGCGCGTCGCCCTCGATGTAGAGGCGGTCGAGGCAATAGCCCGCGCCAACGCAGGGCCGGATGCGTTCTTCGTCGCCCCGGGTCAGCTTGGCGATGATGTAGGGATCCGCCATGTGGCCCCGGGTCATGCCGATCATGTCGACAACGTCCTCGCGGATCATGTGCCGCGCGGTCGCGATCTCGCCGACGCGGCCGGCATGGAACATCGGCAGCTTGATTTCCCCGCGGAAAAGCCGGAGCCGGTCCTCGCCGGGAATCTGCGGCAGGCCCATGCCCGGAATGTGGTAGGCGAGCGCGTGATCGGTCTCGATGTGCCCGCGGTTGAAGTTGAAGAAATCCAGCAGGCCCAGCGACTCGAGATGCTTTGCAACCTCGAGTGATTCTTCGGACGTGGTGCCGCCTTCGAACTCCTCGTCCATGCCGATGCGGATCCCGACCACGAAGTCGTCGCCCACCCGGCGCCGCACCTCTTCGAGCACTTCGCGGGCGAAGCGGCAGCGGTTCATGAGAGAGCCGCCATACTCATCGTCGCGCTTGTTGGTTGCCGCCGAGATGAACTGGTCGACCAGATGGCCATGGGCCAGGATCTCGATGCCGTCGAGCCCGCCGTCCTTGCAGCGCACCGCCGTGTCGCCGAAGCATTTGACGACCCGATCGATGTCCTCCTTGTCCATCTCGCGGGGGAACGCGCGATGGGCGGGTTCGCGCACCCTCGACGGCGCAATCACCGGAAGCCAGTGCCCCTGGTTCCAGACCGTGCGCCGCCCCATGTGGGTGAGCTGGCACATCAGATAGCAATCGTGTTTGTGGATGCGGTCCGCGAACTCCCGGAAATACGGAATAATTCCGTCGTCGCCGGCGTAGATCTGGCCAAAAACCGACGGCGAGTCCGGCGCGATGTTGGTCGACCCGCCAAACATGGTCATCGCCAGCCCGCCCTTGGCCTTCTCCTCGTGATAGAGCTGATAGCGCTGCTTCGGCTTGCCCTCGTCCACATAAGCCGGTGCGTGGCTCGTGCTGAGCACGCGGTTCTTGAGCGTCAGGTGCTTCAGCTTGAACGGCTGCAGCAATGGATCATTCGTGGTCATCGCGCCTTCCTCCTGCCATCGCATCGTATTGCGATATCCCCGGCCCGGTCGCTAACGCAAAACCGACCGAACAGACGGATTCCCGATAGCCGTATTTCAGGTCCGGGCGGACACTTCGCCCCAGAAGTTGCCCACCACTTCTGGGGTTCAGGCCGTATCCGATGGACACACCGGTCATATCAGACTTGGCGGAAGCGCGCCTTCCTGCGGCGGACGACTACCGCTATCCGGACGGGCACGGTGTCGATCTCGCCGCCCTCCGCGCCTATCGCCTCGGCCGGTTGCGGGCCGAACTCGCGGCGCGGGATTGCGCGGGCGGGCTGTTCTGCGACCCGCTCAACGTGCGCTACGCGACCGACAGCGCGAACATGCAGGTTTGGGTGCTGCACAATGCGGCGCGCTATCTTTTCGTCGCGACCGGCGGCCCGGTGGTGCTGTTCGACTATCACAACTGCGATTTCCTCTCCCGCGGTCTCGGGACGGTGGACGAGCTGCGCCGGCCCGCGCCGATTTGCCCATATGAGGCGGGCCCGAAACTTGGCGAGCGCGCGGCCGGCTTCGCGCCCGAAATCGACGCGCTGGTGCGCGAACATGGTGGCGCGAACCGGCGGCTTGCGGTCGACACGGTGAACCATCTCGTGACCACGGCTTTGGCGGCCTCCGGTCTGGAGCTGATCGACGGTCACGATGTTGCCGAGCAGGCGCGCCGCATCAAGTCGGCCGACGAGATCGCGGCCATGCGTGTGTCGGTCGCGGTCTGCGAGGCGGCCATGGCGGCGATGCAGCGCGAGACCCGGCCCGGCATGACCGAAAACCAGATCTGGTCGATCCTGCACCGCGAAAATATCGCCCGCGGCGGGGAGTGGATCGAGACCCGGCTCCTGAATTCGGGGCCGCGCACCAATCCCTGGTTCCAGGAATGCTCGCACCGCGTGGTCCGTGCGGGCGACCTTGTCACCTATGACACGGACCTGATCGGCCCGTTCGGATATTGCGCCGACATTTCGCGCGCCTTCGTCTGCGGCGGCGAGCGGCCGACCGAGGCCCAGCGCGAGCTCTACCGGATCGCCTGGGAGCAGGTGCAGACCAATACCGCACTGCTGAAACCCGGCATGAGCTTTCGCGCGTTCTCTGACGCGAGTTACGACCTGCCGGCGCCCTATCGCAAGGGGCGGTACGCATCGATCGTCCACGGCATCGGACTCACCGACGAATACCCCAAGGTGCTCTACCCCGAAGACTGGGACGCGGCAGGTTATGACGGTGTGTTTGAGCCGGGCATGACCGTCTGCATCGAAAGCTATGTCGGGCATGAGGACGGCGGTGAGGGCGTGAAGCTCGAAGACATGGTGCTGATCACCGGGAGCGGTACGGCACCGCTGTCCGGCTATCCCTTTGAACCGGATCTGATGGCCTGAC
>JAJFFI010000213.1 GCA_021776755.1 Alphaproteobacteria bacterium
CGACCGCGGGCTTTGCCGCGGGAAACATGTCTTCGTATGCGAAGTCGGCCATCGTGCCATCCGCCTGATGAATGAAGGTCAGGCCGCGAGGCTTACCGCATCCAGCCGTGCGGTGCCACCGACCGGGCCAGGCGCTGGTGGATCAGGTCTTCTTGCGGAACGCGTCGAGATTGACGACTTCGCCGGTCTTTTCTTCGGCGGCGTCTTCGTCGGCGGTGTCCGCGTCCGTCGCGTCCGGGTCGGGGCCGGCGGCGCCGTGGCTGCCGTCTTCATCCTGCAGGCCTTCTTCGCCCAGGGGCAGGATCACACCTTCGTCGCCCGCGCCGTCGCCGTCGCCGAAGCGGAGCCCGAACTGAACCGACGGGTCGAAGAACGAGGTGACCGAAGCGAGCGGGATCGACAGCCGCTGCGGCGCGCCCGCAAACGACAGCGTCACCTCGAAGTGCTTGTCGTCGATGAACAGATCCCAGAACTGGTGCTGCAGCACGACGGTCATTTCCTCGGGATACTGCGCGTGCAGGAACTTCGGGATGTCGACGCCGTCGGCCTTGGTGTCGAAGGTGATGTAAAAGTGGTGATCGCCGGGCAGGCCGTGTTCGACCACGGCCTCGATTGCCTGCGTGACGACGCTCCTGAGCGCGCTTTCCACCATCTTGTCGTACTGCAGCGAGTCCATCGCGTCGTCCCCGGGCGTCTTTTTCAGCCCCGCTGCGCGCGGGGTGCCGGCGCAAGAAGGCGCGCCCTTGTTCGGCTTTCCTGGCAGGGAAAATACGGCACAACCGGGACGGACCCGGCGGCCGGCGGAATAAAGTGGAGGGCTTCTGTTGCCCGGTGCCCTCCGAACCGCGCTTACCTATTAGGCAGCGAGAGCCAACTCAGTGTTGTCATTGGCATCTGTAAATACAGCCCGATAACGGTGGTACAATGCCGAGCGAAAAAACCGTCTTTACACGCGCGTCGATCCTGTTTCGCCCCCATGCCGCCGGGCCGAACGGCCATCCCTGCGTCTTGCAGGGCCCCTGCCGAAGTAGGCCGCAAGGTCCGGCGTGAATTGGTGGAGGCGCCGGGTACTGCCCCCGGGTCCGCATCGCTTATTTCACGATCCGTTTATCGCCATAGCTGGTTGCCCAGCACTTCATATATAGTGAGTCCAAGACCTTGATAAAAGGTCAAAGGATAGGATTTGCTGCCCCCGGGCGGCTTTTATGCGGCGGCAGCGTGCCGCGCGTCGAGACCGGCGACGTAATTGGCGATGAAATTGCCCGCCAGGTCGTCGATGCCGTGGCCGCCCAGCACTTCGGGCCGCTGGGTAAGGCTGAGCAGGCAGATGCCGTGCAGCCCGGCCCACATGATGCGCGCTTCCTGGGCAAGTCCGGCCCGTTCGGCCCCTCCATAGAGATTGACAAGCGCCGCCTCGATCAGGTCGAACAGGGCCTCGATCCGCTGGGTGTACCACTCGGGCAGCTCGCCGACATCGGGCATCGGACGCTCGAACAGCAGGGTCCAGAGATTGCGGTGATCGCGCGTAAAGCTGACATAGGCTTGGCCCAGAGCCGTGATCCGCTCGCGCCCGGCCTTCGCCTTCGAGGCTTCGGCCATATAGACATGCAGCGACTCGAGGATCGCGCCGTCAAGCTGCAGCACCAGATCATCGAGATTTTCAAAGACGTTGTAGAGCGTCCCCGGCGAATACCCGATCGCCCCCGCCACGCGGCGCGCCGACAATGCCTCCGGCCCCTCGTCGCGCACGATCTGCAAGGCAGATATCAGCGCCATCGAATGAATGTCCTCGCGGGTATGATCGTTCCGGCGGCCCATATCTTTTTTCCCAAGCTTGAAGGGTTGATGTGCAAACCCATATACAAGTCTACTGAACAAAGTTCAATTTTTTCTTTAGGAATTGCCAGGGAGCCGGGCCGGATGAGAGCGATTGTCATGGATGGCCACTGTCCTTACGCTTCTGGCTGCTATCCGGGGGTGATGCAGTGAACGATGTCTTTATCAACGCCGTTGGCAGTTATATGCCCGGTGAACCTGTGCCGAACGAGCGGATGGCCGACTATCTGGGCCCACTCGATGACCGGCAGGCGATGATTTCGCGTAAAGCCCTGAAGCAGAACGGCATCCGGTTGCGCCACTACGCGCTCGACACCGAGGGCAAACCCACCGACAGCAATGCCGGGATGGCGGCGAAGGCGGCGCGGGCGGCGCTGGACCGGTCCGAGCTTTCCGATGGTGATGTGGAAATGCTGGCGGCGGGCGCGTCGGCAGGTGACGTGATCGCGCCGGGGTTCGCCTCGATGGTGCACGGCGCGAGCGGATTGCCGGCGGTCGAGATCGCCAGCTTCAACAGTTTCTGTGCGGCCGGCATGATGGCGCTCAAATCGGTGCATGACGGCATCGCCGGCGGGCAGCGGAAGAACGGCGTTGCCTGCGCCTCGGAATTCGCCAGCCGCTTTCTGCGCGCGGGATATCTCGCGGGCGCGGAAACCACGACCGACACCGAATTCCTGCGCTGGATGCTCTCGGACGGGGCGGGGGCGGTGGTCATGGAAAATCGCCCCAATGCGCGCGGGCAGTCGCTGAAGGTCGAGTTCGTGGATCTGGTGTCCTACGCCGACCGCATGCCGACCTGCATGTATGGCGGGGCGCGCAAGAATGGCCATGACGTTCCGGGCTCGGACGTGGGGCTGCCCTGGTCGAACTATCCGACGCTGAGTGATGCCATCGACCACGGCGCGTTGCACTTGCAACAGGATCTCAAACTTCTCGAGCAGATCGTGCCGCTCGGCATGGCGCGCTATCTGGAGTTGATCGAGGACGGCCGGATCGATCCCGAGACGATCGACTGGGGCCTCTATCACTTCTCGTCCGACGTCTTCCGGCTGAAGATGATCGAGCATGCCGACCGGATCGGCGCCTCGATCAACGCCAACAAGATCTTCACCAACCTCTACGAGAAGGGCAACACGGGCTCGGCCTCGATCTTCATCATGCTTGAGGAATTGTTCAACTCCGGCAAATTGAAGCCCGGACAGAAAATTCTCTGCATGGTGCCCGAGAGCGGGCGATTCGTTTTTGCCTACATGCTGCTGACCGTGGTCGACGGGGGCGCGGCGAAACCCGTAACCAACGGCGCGGCCACGACCGCTGAAGACTCGG
>JAJFFI010000214.1 GCA_021776755.1 Alphaproteobacteria bacterium
CGGTCGGCCACTGTCGCCGTGGAAAAGGGCCGTCATGACATGGCCCCCGAGATCCTTGCCGGTTGCATCCTCGATCAGGATGTTGGCGACGGACGCGACCGCCCCGATGACGCCGCCGAACAACCCGCCGCCGAGAAGCCGAGGCGCAAAACCGATCTCATCCCCGGTCAGTTCGCGGTAGAGCACCGAGACCACGGGCAGATGCTGCAGCGGATTGACCACATCGACAAGATCGTCGAATCCAAAACCGTCCGATCCCCAGAGCGAAAACGGTTTGCCGTCCGGCCGTTTTGGCGGCGGCGGATCGGCCCGATACTGCTGCTCGGTCATTCCGAGAGGTATTTCGCCCATGCGCATGGCGTTCGTCCTTCTTTGCGGCCGGCTCTTCCCGCGATTCGGCGGTTTTCCGGCGTCCGCTCCGCCAGCGCTGCAAGTCCCGCGCCAAACCGGCGGCCCGCCAACCGCAGAAAACCGCGCGGTTACCCGTGAATTCGCTGTATTTCGGGACTGTCCGGCAAAATTTGCCCGGCAAACCGGGCGCTTGGCGCTGTTGCCGTGCGCGACTAAGGTCCGGCCATGACCGATCCCGCTAATCCGCCCCGCGCGTTCTGGATCACCGCACCCGGCACCGGAGAAATCCGGGCGGCCGATCCCGGGCCTGCCGACGGAAATACCGCCACGGTCCGCACGCTCTGGTCGGGCATCAGCCGGGGAACCGAGCGGGTTGTCTTTGCCGGCGCCGTGCCCGAGAGCGAATACGCGCGCATGCGGGCGCCGTTTCAGGAGGGCGAGTTCCCGGGGCCCGTGAAATACGGCTACCTGAATGTCGGCGAGGTGCTTGAAGGGCCCGATGGGCTTGCCGGTAATACCGTCTTTTCCCTGTTTCCGCATCAGGACTGGTTCCGGATTTCGCCGGACAGTCTCTTCCCATTGCCAGACGGTGTGCCGCCGCGGCGGGGTGTGCTGGCGGCGCAGATGGAAACCGCGGTCAATGCTGTCTGGGATGCCGACCCTGAAACCGCCGACACTGTGGCCGTGATCGGCGCCGGTCCGGTCGGATTGCTCACAGCCTGGCGGGCTGCCAGGTCCAGCCGCGCGAAAGTGGTCGTGATCGATCAGGAGTCGTCAAGGGCGGAACCGGTCGCCGCACTCGGACTTGATTTCATGACGCCGGACAGAGCTGTCGCCGACCTGTCGGAGACGGCGCGTATCGTGCTCCATGCCACCGGAAACCCCGCGGGTCTCGATCTAGCCTTCAAGCTCGCCGCGTTCGAAGCGCGTGTGATTGAGCTCAGCTGGTATGGCGACCAGCCCGTGCCGGTTGCCCTCGGGGGGGCGTTTCACAGCCGGCGGCTGTCGCTTGTTTCAAGCCAGGTTGGGCATGTCGCGGGCCCCAAGCGCGGGGACTACAGCCGCCGCGAGCGGCTGGCGCTGGCCGTCTCCCTGCTGGACGACCCGGCCCTCGATGTGCTCTTGACCGGAGAGACCGCATTCGACGACATGCCGGCGGAAATGCCGTATATCCTGAACGGGCCCGCGCCCGGTTTGTGTCACACCATCCGCTATCCGTGAGGCGCCATGTACAGCTTGTCCGTCCGCAGTCATGTGATGATCGCCCACAGTTTTCGGGGCGAGGTCTTCGGCCCGGCGCAGGGCCTTCACGGCGCGACCTATGTCGTCGATGCGGCGTTCCATCGCGCCGCTCTTGATGACGACGGTTTGGTCATTGATATCGGTATCGCGACGAAAATTCTCGACGAGATTCTGGCACCGGTCAATTATCAGAACCTCGACGAGCTGCCGCAGTTCAAGGGCCGGAACACGACGACCGAATTTCTCGCCGCCTGGATTCACGGGGCGCTGGCCGGGCGGCTCGCGGCCGAGGGCCTTGGCGCGGCCGACGGCGGGCCGGAGTCGCTGTCGATCAAGCTGCATGAGTCGCACGTTGCCTGGGCACGCTTCGAAGGGCCGAACACACCGGACGCCTCCAGCATGGTGCGGGCCGGAACGCCGGCCGGGGCGCCCGACGGAGCGAGGGGGGCCTGAGCTGTCGCGCCGACTCCATGTCGTCCTGCCCGGATCGATTACCCGCAAGACCGGCGGCACGATTTATGACCGCAATGTCACCGACCGGCTTCCCGCGCTTGGCTGGCAGGTGGTGCTGCATGAATTGCCTGGCGCGTTCCCGATCCCCGATACGGCGGCTGAAACCGGTATCCGCAATGCGCTTGCGTCAATTCCGGCGGATGAGGCACTTCTGATCGATGGCCTCGCCCTGCCCGCCATGGCCGCTCCGTTGGCGGCAGCAAGACGCCGCGATTTTGCCGTGCTGTGCCACCATCCGGTGGCGCTCGAAACCGGCTGGGACGCGGCAACGCTGACGTGGCTGGAAGATGCCGAGCGGTCGGCCTTTCCGAAGGCCCGGCTGGTAGTCAGTCCGAGCCACCGCACCCTGGAAGACCTCGCGAACATGGGAATAGCGATCGCCCGCAGCGCCGTTGCCGCGCCCGGCAGCGAGCCGGTCCGCGTGCCGGTCCCGGACCGGGTGTTTCCGAAGAGCCACCCGGCGCAACTGCTCTGTGTCGCCAACCTGATGCCGCGCAAGGGCCACGACATCCTGCTCGAGGCGTTGTCCGAACTGGGAGATCTCGACTGGCGTCTCGACTGCGTGGGCGCCGCCGATCCCGACTCCGAATGGCCGGCGGCCCTCAAGGCGCTCTGCGAGACACACGGGATTTGCGGCCGGGTGCAATTCTGCGGGGTGCTGGATGATGCGGCGCTGGCAGACAAATACCGGAACGCCGACCTCTTCGTCCTCGCGTCGCGGCACGAAGGCTACGGCATGGTGTTCGCCGAGGCGGTCCGCTGGCACCTGCCGGTGATTGCGGCGGAAAGCGGCGCTGTGCGGGAGGCGGCGCCGGACGCGGCAACGCGCTTTGTGCGGCCCGGCGATCCCGAAGCGCTGGCCGCGGCACTTCGCGACGCTCTCTCGAACCGGAAGGTCTACGACAGGCTCGCGGCCGGATCGCGGACCGCCGCGGCGTCCCTGCCAGGCTGGGACGACACCGCCGCCGCGGTGCATGCCGCGCTGTCCGAAATATGGCCCCGCCGGGAAGCCACGTCATGAGCGGCTTCGATTCGGACTGGCTGGACGCGCGCGCGGTGGTTGACGAGGCTGCGCGCTCGGACGCGCTGGCCGCGCGATTTCTCGGCGCCGTGCAGGCGCGGTCACCCGTCATTGCCGATCTCGGGTGCGGCACCGGGAATAATGCCGTGTTCCTGGAAGGGGTCGCGAAGACACTCGCGGTGTGGCGACTCATCGACGGCGACGCGGAGCTGCTGACGGTTGCTCGAGGCCGCAATCCGGGCGCCCGCGCCGAGACGCGCCTGGCTGATTTGTCGGATCCGGAGGCGCTCGCCGCGGCACTCGAAGGCGCCGCTGCGGTGACCTGTAGCGCCCTGCTCGATCTGGTGTCAAAACAATGGCTTATGGCGCTGACCGGGCTTGTTGCAAGCGCCCGCATTCCGGTGCTCGCGGCGCTCACCTATGACGGGCGCATGGAGTTCACGCCGGCGCATCCGGCAGATGCCGCCGTCACGGCAGCCTTCAACCGGCATCAACAAGGCGACAAGGGTTTTGGCCCATCGCTTGGACCGACGGCGCCAGCGGCGTTCGAAGCCCTGCTGGTGCGCGCGGGTTTCGACGTTGAATCGGTGGCGTCCGACTGGCACCTCGACGCCGCGGCAGGGGGTGCTGCCGTTCTCGCGCCGCTGATCGATGGTATCGCGGAGGCCGCGGCGGACGCGGGCGAGGCAGAGGCGGCGGACATATGGTACAGAGGCCGCCAGGGAGACCTTGAGAAATCCCGGCTCCAGGCCACCATCGGGCATCGGGATATTCTCGGGATTTCATCACCCCGATCTGCCCCTGAGGGAGAGGATCTCGCATGACCGCCGTCTATCGCAATTTCAGCCAGGCCGAACTCGACGCCGAATACAACAACCGCGCCCTGGTGCCAGACCATGAAGCGGTCATGGCGGTCTGGGCCCGACAGAGCGAAACGGCGGCGGCGCGGGCGGATGCCACTCTCAATGTCTCTTATAGCGATAATAAATCCCATAAACTGGATATTTTTCCTGTAAACGAGAAAAATCCTGCCCGGACACTGGTTTTTATCCATGGCGGCTATTGGCAGGCCCTCGATCATTCCGTGTTTCGGTTCCCGGCGGGCGCGGTTAATGACGCCGGGATGACCTATGTCTCACTGGGATATCCGCTGGCGCCGGGTGTCACGGTGGATGAAATTGTCGACAGCGTCCGCAGCGGCCTCGGCTGGATTTGGCGGAACGGGAAGGACCACGGGATCGATCCCGGTGAGATCCACATCGCCGGTCACTCGGCGGGCGGTCATCTGGTCGCGATGATGATGGGGACGGTCTGGCCCGCGGTGGCAAGCGACCTTCCCGCGGATCTGGTGAAATCCGGCACGGCAATAAGCGGACTTTACGATCTCGAGCCCATCCGGTTGAGCTACCTCAACGAAGCCCTCGGGCTCGATGCGGAGGCAGCATCGCGAAACAGCCCGGTGAATCATCCGCCGCCACCGGAGCGCGGGCCGCTGCTCGCGGTTGTCGGGGGCGATGAGTCTGCTGAGTTTCATCGCCAGCAGGAGGATTATCTGGCGCTGCTCGAGGGTCACGGCGCCAACGCCATCGGGTTTGTCCTGCCGGGCGCCAATCATTTCACGATCGTCAACCAGTTGGCCGACCCCGACAGCACGGTTTTGGGTGCAATCACGGCTATGGTGTTCGGTGACAAATAACGGCGCCCGCCCTGAATAGCCGTTTCGGCGGCGCGCGAAAGCGGCTATTTTGGAATGTGCGTTCCGACAGTATCTCAATTCCGGCGCGCAGCAGGACAGCAATGAACCTCACAGGGACGGCCTTCACCCATGAGCGCAGTCAAGAAAATCCTTCTGGTCGACGACGACAATGACTTGCGGACGTCGCTCGCCGAGCAGCTTCAGCTGCACGAGGAATTCGTGACCGAGGAAGCCGACACCGGCGCCGGCGGCCTGGAAAAAGCCAAGTCGGACTATTACGACGTGATTCTGCTCGATGTCGGGTTGCCCGATCTCGACGGGCGCGAGGTGTGCCGCCTGATGCGCCGGAACGAAGTAAAGTCACCGATCATCATGCTGACGGCATCCGACACCGAGGCCGACCAGATCCTCGGACTGGACTCCGGCGCCAACGATTATGTGACCAAGCCGTTCAAGCTCGGCGTGCTGCTCGCCCGCCTTCGTGCCCAGATGCGCCAGCACGAGCAGAGCGAGGACGCGGTGTTTACCATCGACCGCTATTCCTTCCGCCCGGCGAACAAGCAGCTCGTCGATACCGAGACCGACAAGCGCATCCGGCTGACGGAAAAGGAAACCGCGATCCTGAAGTATCTCTACCGGGCGGGCAACAAGGTGGTGGCGCGGGACAAGTTGCTGAACGAAGTCTGGGGCTACAACGCCGGCGTCACGACCCACACGCTCGAGACCCACGTCTACCGCCTGCGCCAGAAACTTGAACGCGACCCGTCCAACGCGGAAATACTGGTGACCGAGCCCGGCGGCTACCGGCTCGCAGCCCAGCAGGCCTGATCGACGGAAGGTCCGGCGCCGGATCGCCGGCCCGCCCGGGAATATTCAAGCGAGTGATGTCAGTCACTGCCGCGCGGGTCCGCGGCAAGTAATCTTCTTGGCATGATGCCGGGAGAACGGTTCCGGCACCGGCTTTTCTGGGGAGGAAATCGTGCCGGACACGCAAGACTTCTATGTCCGCTTCTGGGGCGTGCGGGGCAGCATCGCCTGTCCCGGCCCGAACACGATCCGCTATGGCGGCAATACGTCCTGCGTCGAATTGCGATGCGGCGAACATCTGGTCATCTTCGATGCCGGGACGGGTTTGCGGCAGCTCGGGTCGTCGCTCAAGGGCCAGTCGGACCTCGACCTCGACATCATGCTCAGTCATACGCATCTCGATCACATCATCGGCTTGCCGTTCTTCGGCCCGCTGTTCGATTCGAAAAACCACATCAATTTTTGGGCGGGCCACCTCGAAGGCGAATACAGCCTCAAGCAGGCGCTGGGCGCGATGATGTCCTCGCCGCTGTTCCCGATCCCGATCGAGGAGTTCGATGCGGCGACCAGTTTCCATGATTTCGAGGTGGGCTCGGAACTCGAGCCGAAGCCCGGCCTCAAGATCAAGACCACCAGCCTGAATCATCCCGACAAGGCGTGCGCGTATCGTGTCGATTTCGGCGGCAAGTCGATTTGTTACGTGACCGATACAGAACACAAGACCGGCGAGCTCGACCGGAACATCCTCGACCTTATCGAGGGCACTGATATCTTCATCTACGACAGCATGTACACCGACGAGGAATATCCTCAGTTCAAGGGCTGGGGCCATTCGACATGGCAGGAAGGTGTGCGGCTGGCGGATGCCGGCAAGGTGGGCCGGCTGGTCCTGTTCCACCACGACCCGAGCCACAACGACAGCTTCATGGACGAGATCGCCTCGGGTGTCGACCGCGCGCGCCCGGGCTCGCTGGTTGCCCAGGAGGGCATGGTCGTCAAACCCTAGCGGTCTAGAACTGCTTGTAGGGATCGGCCGCGTCGCGGAGCCCGTCGCCGAGGAAGTTGAACGCGAGCACCGTCAGGATTACCGGCACCACGGGCAGCATCAGCCACGGGTAGAGTGCCACGACGTTGATGTTCTGCGCCTCGAACAGCAGCACGCCCCAACTCGTCACCGGCGGGCGGAGCCCGAGGCCGAGGAAGCTGAGCGCGGTCTCGCCGAGGATCATCGCCGGGATCGACAGGGTTGCCGAGGCGATCAGGTGGCTCATGAAGCTGGGCAGCAGGTGCCGCCGGATGATCCGGCCTGGCGACGCCCCCATCATCTGGGCGGCCGCGCAATAATCCTCTTCCCGGAGCGACAGCAGTTTTGATCGCACCGCGCGGGCGAGGCCGGTCCAGTCAAGCAGCCCCAGAATGATGGTGATCGCGAAGAACACCAGCACCGGGCTCCAGGTCACCGGCAGTGCGGCCGATAGCGCCATCCAGAGCGGAATTTCCGGGAACGACCGGATCACTTCGATGACCCGCTGTACGACGTTGTCGATCCAGCCGCCGTAATACCCGGCAATGCCGCCGATCGAAATGCCGAGCAGGAAGCTGATCGCGATGCCGAGGATGCCGATGGTCAGCGAGATGCGTGTGCCGTAGATGATGCGCGACCAGATGTCGCGTCCCAGCCGGTCGGTTCCAAGCCAGAAAAACGTCCCGCCCTGGGCGGGGCAGACGAAATGGAAGCGCGCCTCGACGGCGCCCCAGAACTTGTAGGAATCGCCGCGGCAGAAGAACCGCAACGGCTGCACCCTGGTCTTGTCCGGCACGTATTCGCGCTGCAGCCGCTCCATGTTCAACTTGTAGGAATAACCGTAAACGAACGGCCCGATGAACTTGCCGTCGTGGATAAAGTGCAGCACCTGCGGCGGCGCGAAGATGTGATCGGTGTCGCGGCTGTGGAGATTGTAGGGCGCGACCCACTCGCAGATTACGACCACCAGATACATGAACAGCAGGAAGCTGCCCGAGATCACGGCCAGCTTGTGGCGCCGCAGCCGCCACCACATCAGCTGCCACTGCCCGGCCATGAAGAAGCGTTCCTGCTCGGGGGTCAGGCGCTCGACCGAATAGGGATCGAACGGCGCCGGCGAGACGTAGTGTTCGCCCGGTCCGGGGGCTGACGTATCCACCGATTTCGGGCTCATCGCGTCTTGCCTCCCGCAAGCCGGATGCGCGGATCGAGTGCTGCGAGCGCCAGATCGGACAGCAGCACGCCCACCACCGTCAGCACGGCGAGGAACATCAGGAAGGCGCCCGCCAGATACATGTCCTGGCTGCGTAATGCCTCGAGCAGCATCTTGCCCGTGGTTTCGAGGTTCAGCACGATCGAGACGATGGCCGACCCCGAAACAATCTGCGGCAGGATGCCGCCAATGTCGGCGATGAACGGAATCAGCGAGATCCGTAGCGGATATTTGAGCAGCAGCGGGATCGGCGCCATGCCCTTGGCCCGCGCGGTCACAACGTACTGCTTGTCGAGCTCATCAAGCAGATTGGCCCGGAGCCGCCGGATCATCGCCGCGGTTCCCGCAGTGCCGATCACGACGACCGGGATCCAGAGATGCTCGAGCACCGACAGGAACTTCCCGAAGCTCCACGGCTGGCCGAGATATTCGGTATCCATCAGGCCGCCGATGGAGGTGCCGAACCACCGGTTGGCGAGATAGACCATCACGAGCGCCAGCAGGAAATTCGGCGTGGCCAGGCCGAGGAACCCGATGAAGGTCAGCCCGTGATCGGTCCAGCTGTACTGATGGGTCGCCGAATAGATGCCGATCGGGAAGGAAACCATCCAGATGAACATCACCGTCGTGAACGAAATCAGCGCGGTGAGGAACAGCCGGTCGCCGACTAGTTCAGTGACCGGCAGGTTGTATTCGAACGAGAAGCCGAAATCCCCTTTCAGCATCCCGCCGACCCAATAGAGGTATTGCAGCCATTCCGGTTTGTCGAAACCGTACTGGCGGCGAAGAAACTCGATCTTGCCCGGGTCGACCGCCTCGCCCTGACTCTCGAGTTCGGCGATGTAGCTCGAGAGATAATCGCCCTCCGGCAACTGGATGATGATGAAGACGAGCAAGCTGATCGCGAGCAGCGTCGGAATCATGATCAGTATCCGGTGGGCGAGGTAGCGAAGCATCGGTGCGGGTCGTGGGCCTGAATCTGTGCGGGCAAACTGCGTGGGTAAAAGCGCCGGGCTACTCCGGCGGTTTCTCGAACCAGAATGTATCAGGCCGATAGATGCCGAAGAAGGCGCCAGGGTCCCAGTTGTAGGTCGCTTTCTCCGGGACGTTGCGAAGCCGGCGATTGACCACGACGGGTTGCAGCACGCCCGCGATCACGCCGATGGAATAGACCTGATCGGTATAGATGGACAGCATCTCGTGCCAGATCGTCTCGCGCGCTTCGGCGGTCGCGGCGGCCTGCCACGCGGTATTGAGTGCCAACAGCTTCTTTGGCAAATCCATGTCGGGCGGCGATCCGGCCTTGCCGCCGGTCTGGTGGAACTGCCCCCATTGCGGCCACATCAGCTGGTGCTGGTCGGTCGGTGCAAGCTCCTGCGGGCTCATGTTCGCCGTCGGCACGCCGTTCTCGAACCCGGACCACACCGACATCAGGGCCTGGCCCGAGAAAATCCGGTTGCGCAAAACCTCGCGTTGCGATGGCTTCGAGAACAGTCCGATGCCGATCATCGCCCAGCTGTCCTTGATGAGCGCGAGGACGTCGGTCTGCTCGGTGCTTTCGCCGGCGGTTTCGACGACGATCTCTGCGGGGCGGCCATCGGGCAGGCGGCGAAGCCCGTCGGCGCCGCGCTCGAGGCCCATTTCATCGAGCAGCGCGTTGGCGCGCGCTACGTCGAACTCGGTCCAGGCCTTGGTGTAGGCGGGTTTGGCGAGCTTGCTTCCCGGCAGCGGCGCATTGCCGCTTTCCTGCGCGAGGCCGAAATAGACCACCTGGTTGATCTCCCGCCGGTTGATCGCCAGCGACAGCGCACGGCGAAACCGCACGTCCCGGAACAGTTTCTGCCAGGTCTCGTCGACCGCGTTCATGTTCGGGTAGAGCGCAAAGTGCGCGCCCTTCGCCGTCGGCCACAAGCGCACATCGTAGCCGTTCTCGGCCTCGCCCTGTTTCAGGAACGTATAATTATCGAAACGAATATTCCGGGCCTGCAGATCGGTGTCGCCGGTACCGGTCTTTGCCGGAATCAGCGACGTGTTCACGATCTCGACCGAGAGCTCGTCGATATAGGGCAACTGGTTCCCGACCGGATCGACCCGGTGATAATAGGGGTTTCGCGAAAAGATGAACTGCTTGGCCGGCGGCACCTGTGTCGGAACCCAGGGCTGCAGCGTCGGCATATCCGGGTTGTCGAAGCGGTATTGCCGGTCGTGCCGGGTGAACAGCGCCGCCCAGTTGCGAAGGCTCGCCTCGCTGACCACGGCAGCGAGCTTTTCGGGATCCGCGTAGCGCGGATGGAACTGCCTGAGATAATGCGCCGGGCGGTAGATGAACAAGGGTGCTGCCCCGGCGAGCCGCGGCAGGAAGAACGGGTTCGGTTTTTCCCAGGCGATGCGCACGGTCCGGGCGTCAGGATAGGTAATCTCCGGTGGCTTGCCATCGACCAGCATCGTGCGCGGGGGGCCGAGCGGCGAAAGTTCGCGATTGTTCGCGATATCCTCCCAGTAGAACCGGAAGTCTTCCGATGTGAAGGGCGTGCCGTCGGACCAGCGATGTCCCCGGCGCAGCGTGAAGGTGAAGACGCGGGAGTCCTCGATGTCGAGTTTTTCGGCGAGGTCCTCCACGAACTCGTAGGATTCGCTGTAGCCGACAAGCCGCGCATAGCCAAAGACGACGACGTGCCGGGTGTCCTTCGACCGCCCCCGCAGCATCCGGAGTTTGCCGCCATATTTCCCTGTGGCCTTGCCGGTGCGCGAGAAATCGGCGCGCCCGGGCGGGTCGGGGAGGCGCAGTTCCATCGCCGGCAGTGCCCCCGCGGTGACTTTCTCCCGGAGATACGGCACCTCGCCCAGGGCCGGTCCGGCCGCACCGATGAGTGCGGCACCCAAAAGGGCGGCCGGTCCAAACCGCACCGAAACGTTCTTTGCCGCCATCACGCCCCGTACCGCACGAAGTGACCTTCGCCGAGGTCTTCAAACCGCGACGACCCCAGCCCGGACGTATCGATCGCGAAAGGCTCAGGCCATGCGGCGGGCACCGACATGCGCTTGTCCTGGATCATGCCGAGGTCGAGCGGGTGGTCCGGGTCGGGATAGGGAACCGCGGCCAGCAGGGCCTTGGTGTAGGGATGAACCGGTTCCTCGAAGAGCCGGTCGCGGGGTGCCAGCTCGACCAATTGCCCCGCGCACATCACGGCAATGCGGTCGCAGAGATAATCCACCACGGCGAGATTGTGCGAGATGAACATGTAGGTCAGATCGAGCTCTTTCCGGAGGTCTTTCAGAAGATTGAGGATCTGCGCCTGAACCGAGACATCGAGCGCCGAGACCGGTTCGTCGCAGATCAGGATATCGGGCCGGAGCGCCAGGGCCCGGGCGATGCCGATGCGCTGGCGCTGCCCGCCCGAGAAACTGTGGGGATAGCGGCGCAGCGAGCGCACATCAAGCCCCACGAGATTGATCAGTTCGCGGACCATCGACTGCCGGAACGCGGTGTCGCCGATGCCGTGAATGACCAGCGGCTCGCTGATGATGTCGTAGACCGTCATGCGTGGATTGAGCGCGCTGAACGGGTCCTGGAAGATGAACTGGATGCGCTTGCGAAACTCGGGAAGCTGCTTGTCGCTCAACCCCAGAACGTCGATTTCCCCGCCATGGCCCTGGAACTGGATGCTGCCGGTGTCGGGGGCGATGTCGCGC
>JAJFFI010000215.1 GCA_021776755.1 Alphaproteobacteria bacterium
GACTTCTCGCTCGCCGACATCGCGCTCGGGCCGCGCACCGAGATGTTCCCGATCATCGACATGGCCGACATCTTCGAGCGCTTCCCGCGCATCGGCGACTTCATGGAGCGTCTGCGTGCCCGCCCGAGCTGGGCTGCCTCCGACATCAAGCCCGACAGCCTCGACGAGATCACCAAGATACCCGCCTGACAGGAGCCCGCCCCACATGACCGTGACCCAGAAATCCATCGTCCCGCTGGAGGTCAGCGGCAAGGTCGTGCATCACGCCCGCACCGACGTGTCGGTGCGCGACCTGACCGTCGTCATCGACGAGCCCGAGGCGCGCGGCGGCACCAACCAGGGGGCCACACCCACGGAAGCCCTGATGGTCTCGCTCGCCGGCTGCACGACTGTCGTCGCGCACCGGATCGCCAAGCGGCTGGAGATCGAACTCTCCGACATGACCGTCAATGTGAGCGCCGAGTTCGACCGCCGCGGCGTCATGCAGGAAGTGCATCTCAAGGTGCCGTTCCCGACGATGCATCTCGATATCACCGTCACGACCGGCGCGTCCGAAGACAAGATGGCCGAGCTTGCGGCCGACCTGAAGAAGTTCTGTCCGATCACGAACGTGATCCGGGAGTCCGGCACCGAGCTTACCGAGAGCTGGACCGTCAACCGCCCGAGCTAGGGCCACGAAGGGAGCGCCGCCATGTTGCGGACCGGCAAGGAACATCTCGAACGCCTCCGCGACGGGCGCGTGGTCTATGTCGGCGGCGAGCAGATCGACGACGTGACGACGCACCCCGCCTTCGCGCGCGCCGCCCGGACCGCGGCCGCGATCTACGACATGAAGGCCGATCCCGCGAACCGCGACATCACCGCGTACGAAGAAGACGGCGAGACGTGCTCCGCCTACTACCTCCGCGCCAAGACCCGCGACGATCTCCGCAAACGCTCGGCCGCCCACCGCAAGATCGCGGAGGTCACCCACGGCTTCTTCGGCCGCTCGCCGGATCACGTCTCGAGTTTCGTCGCCGGCATGGCGACCAGTCCGGAGACGCTGAAGACCGACGCCGGCGATTTCTCCGGCAACCTGATGGCCTATTACGACCACATGCGGCGCGAGGACACCTATGCCGCCTATGCGGTGCTGCCGCCCCAGGCCGCGCGCGACCCGGAGTTCTATCACAAGCAGAACCTGCCGGTGCCGACGCTGCAGGTCGTGCGCGAGGACGACGACGGCGTGGTCATCACCGGCATGAAAATGCTCGCGACCGGCGCCGTCATTGCCGACGAAATCTGGATCGGCAACGTCATCCCGCTGGCCCCGGACCAGGCGAGCCAGGCCATCACCTGCGCCGTGCCCTGCAACGCAGACGGGTTGAGCTTGTGGTCGCGCAAGCCCATGGAGCCGAATGCGGCCAACGAGTTCGACAGCCCGATGACCTGGCGGCTCGACGAGACCGACGCAATGGTGCTGTGCGACGAGGTGAAGGTGCCGTGGGAAAGGGTCTTCGCGATCAACGACGCGGCCCATTCCTCGCGCATCTACACGATGACGCCGTCGCACTGTTACGGCAATCACCAGTCGAACGTGCGCTTCCTCACCAAGCTCCGGCTGATCGTCGGGCTCGCGCACAAGGTCACGCAATCGACCGGGGCGGACAAGATCCCGGCGGTCGCCGAGACGCTCGGCCGCATGGCGGCCTGGGAGGGGTGTCTTTCGGGCATGATCAGCGGCCAGATCGAGGCCGCCGAAAGCTGGCCCGACGGCTACCTCACGTTCAACCGGCGCATGATGTATGCCGCACTCAACTGGTGCACCGAGAACTACTCCGGCATCATCGACATGCTGCGCGAGCTTTGCGGGGGCGGTGTCTTCCAGATGCCGGCCGATGTGTCGGTGATGCACAACGAGGCCGTGCGCGAAACCTTCGAGACCTACTGGCAGACCCCGCAGATGTCCGCGGTCGAGCGCATGAAGCTCTTCCGGCTCGCTTGGGATCTGGTCGGATCGGAATTCGCCGGCCGCCACCAGCAGTACGAAAAGTTCTACGCCGGCGCCTCCTTCATCGTCCGCGGGCACAATCACCGCGAAGCGCCCTGGGACGACTACGACGCCATCGTCGATGACCTGATGGCCGGCTACGACATTCCCGGCGCGCCGGCCAAGCAAACACCGAAAGAGGCGGCCGAGTAATGCCCGGTGAAACAGAGATTTACGAAGCCCAGGGCTTCGGCAATTCGGTCGGCATCGGCGACGCGCCGGCGCTGCTGATCGTCGATTTCGTCAACGGCTTTGCCGATCCGGAGATGTTCGGTGGCGGCAATATTCCCGAAGCTATCGCGGCGACCGTCGCCCTGCTCGATTTCGCCCGCGCCCGAACCTGGCCCGTGGCAATGACCCGCATGGTTTTTGCCGACGACGGCAGCGACGCCAACATGTTCACCGCCAAGGTGCCGGGGTTGCTGGCGCTGACCGAGACCAGCATCGCGGGCCAGATCGTTCCGGATCTCGCGCCGATGCCCGGCGAGCTGGTGGTGCGCAAGCGCACGCCCTCGGCCTTCTTCGGCACCGACCTCGTGCCCTGGCTCACGGCGCGGCGTATCGACACGCTCTTCATCGCGGGCTGCACCACATCGGGCTGCATCCGGGCGAGCGTGCTCGACGCCAACGCCCACGGCTTCCGGCCCATCGTGGTGACCGACTGCGCCGGGGACCGCGCGCCCGGCCCCCACGAGGCGAACCTCTTCGACATGGGCCAGAAATGCGCCGACCTGATGCCGTTCGCCGAGGTCGCCGCACATTATGATTCCAATGCCCGGGCCGCCGCTCAATGACTGACTCAGACCATGACTGATTCACTGGGCCACCGCCTCAAGCTCGCCGTCATCGCGCCCTCGACCAACACCAGCGTGCAGCCCGAGATGGACGACATGCGCCCGCCCGGCGTGACCAACCATTTCGGCCGCATCTACCTCCCGGATGACCCGATCCGGAACGACGCCGACTTCGAGCAGCTGATGGTCGACATCCGCGCCTCGATGGAGCGCTGCATCGAAGAGGTCATCACCTGCGACCCCGCCCGCCTCGTGATGGGCATGTCGTCGGAAACCTTCTGGGATGGCGCCGATGGTGCCAGGAAGCTCGAGGCCCGCATGCGCGAGGTCGCCGGCGGACGCCCGGTCACCATGGGTTCGGACGCGGTCAACAACGCGCTCAGGTGCTACGGAGACATTAAGCGCATCGGCGTCGTGACACCCTACATGCCGGTCGCCGACAAACGCGTCGTCGGCTATTTCGAGGATTGCGGATTCGAAATCGCCGCACTCGAGGGCCTGAAATGCGCGAGCCCCATGCAGATCGCCTACACGTCCGAAGCCACGCTGCGCGACGCCATGATCAAGGTCGACGGCCCGGACGTCGACGCCATCGTCCAGGTCGGCACCAACCTCGCCGCAGCACGTCTGGCCGGCATCGCCGAATTCTGGCTCGGCAAACCGGTGATCGCCATCAACACCGCGATCTACTGGGATGCGCTGCGCACCAGCGGCATCAACGACAAGATCCAGGGTTTCGGGACGTTGTTGTCAGAGCACTAGGCTCGCCCTCACCCGCCGAGAAAAGCCGCCAGCAATTCCCGCGCTGCCGTCGTCGGCGTGATCTCACCTAACACCACTCGCGCCTCGAGGGCGGCCAGCTGATCCTTGACGCCGTCCTGCGCCCGGAACTCGGCCATCAGCCCGTCCGAAATCTCGCTCCACATCCAGGCCCGGGCCTGTTCGGCGCGGCGCGCGGCGATCTCGCCCGTGGGCCCGAGCGCAGCGCGATAGGCACCCACCGCCGCCCAGGCCTCGGCAATCCCAGTGCCCTTCAGCGCCGAGCATTGCTGCACTTGCGGCGTCCAGTTCGCGGACGCCGGGCGCAGCAGCGACAGCGCCTTCTTGTATTCGGCCGCCGCCCAGTTGGCCTCCTTGGCGAGATCCCCGTCCGCCTTGTTGACGAGGATCATGTCGGCAAGCTCGACGATGCCCTTCTTGATGCCCTGCAGCTCGTCGCCGCCGCCCGGCAGCAGAAGCAGGAGAAACATGTCGACCATGTCGGCGACCGCGGTCTCCGATTGCCCGACGCCGACGGTCTCGACAATCACCACATCAAAGCCCGCCGCCTCGCAGAGCAGCATCGCCTCCCGGGTGCGGCGCGCCACACCGCCCAGGGTCTTGCCGGCGGGCGACGGGCGGATAAACGCATCCCCGTCGCGCGACAGCTCTTCCATCCGGGTCTTGTCGCCGAGGATCGATCCGCCGCTGCGCTTCGAGGTCGGATCCACCGCCAGCACCGCGACCTTGTGACCCGCGCCGATCACATGCAGCCCGAAGGCCTCGATGAAAGTCGACTTGCCCACCCCCGGCACGCCGGTGATGCCGAGGCGCACCGAGTTCCCGGTTTTTGGCAGCACGAGTTCCAGCAGCGCCACGGCATCCGCCCGGTGATCGGCCCGGGTCGATTCCGCCAGCGTGATTGCGCGCGCCAGCGCCCGCCGGTCGCCGGCCGTCAGGCGGTCGGCGAGCGCGGGCACATCGAACGTTTCGGGGTTGGCGGCCATGGCCGCGCTTATAGCAAGCGGTACTGCCACTCGGAAAGCACGCTGCGCACAACAGAAAACCGCCGGCTCCTTTGCGGGAACCGGCGGCTCTCTCCTGCAGGTGCAGGACTCAGGCCCGTATGTTTGGCGGCGCGGCGGCCTGACGACCGTTCAAATCTCTCACGGAGAGGAAGAGGGGAAGAGCGTGAGAGATGCCGTGGTCTGGACTTAGACGAAGTCGTTCAGTTTCTCGCCGAGGGTCGACTCTGCGGACTTCCACTTGTCGAGTTCACCCATGGTGCTCTCGGCGGTCTTCCACTTGTCGAGCTCGCCCATCGTGCTCTCGGCGGTCTTCCACTGGTCGAGTTCACCCAGCGTGCTCTCGGCGGTCGTCCACTTGTCGAGTTCACCCATGGTGCT
>JAJFFI010000216.1 GCA_021776755.1 Alphaproteobacteria bacterium
CGACATGGGCGTCGCCAGGGACAACATCACGGTCACCGACATCGCGGGCGTGGTCTATGAGGGCCGCAAGGAGGAGATGGATCCGCGCAAGGCGGGGTATATGCGCAAGACCAAGGCGCGCAAACTCGACGACGTCATTGAGGGCGCCGATATCTTCCTCGGCCTTTCCGCCCCCAACGTGCTGACGCCCGAGATGACGAAGAAAATGGCTGACCGGCCGCTGATCATGGCGCTGGCCAATCCGGTACCCGAGATCGACCCGGATGCGGCCCGCGAAGCTCGGCCCGATGCCATCATCGCGACCGGCCGCTCGGACTTTCCGAACCAGGTCAACAACGTGCTCTGCTTTCCCTATATCTTCCGCGGTGCGCTCGACGTGGGCGCGACCGGCATCACCCGCGAGATGGAGATCGCCTGCGTCCATGCCATCGCCGACCTCGCGATGGCCGAGCCCTCGGACATCGTCAGCCAGGCCTATGGCGGCGAGCCGCAGACTTTCGGGCCCGATTACATCATTCCGAAACCGTTCGACCCGCGCCTGATCCAGGAAGTGCCGGTGGCGGTTGCCCGCGCGGCGATTGCGTCGGGCGTCGCGACCCGGCCGATCACCGATTTCGAGGCCTATCACGACCGGCTGACCCAGTATGTGTTCCGCTCGGGCCTCGCGATGAAGCCGATCTTCGAGATCGCGCGCCAGAACCCGCGCCGCGTCGTGTTCTCCGAGGGCGAGGAGGAGCGCGTGCTGCAGGCAGCGCAAACGCTGATGGACGACCGGCTCGCGGTGCCGATGCTGATCGGGCGCCCCGACGTGATTGCGTCCCGCATCGAAAAGCTCGGGCTGCGGCTCCGCCCGGGCACCGACATCGAGATCACCAATCCCGAGGACGATCCGCGCTACAAGGATTACTGGACGACCTATCACAAGGTGATGGAACGCAAGGGCGTCACCCCCGATGTGGCGCGCTTCATGATCCGCACCAACAACACCGCGATCGCTGCGATCATGCTCGAGCGCGGTGAGGCGGATGCGATGATCTGCGGCGTCGTCGGGCGCTATGACCGCCACCTCGCCCATGTGCACGAGATTATCGGCACGGCGCCCGGGGTGCGCGATCTCTCGGCGCTCAGCATGATGATCACGCCGCGCGGCACGTTCTTCATCTGCGATACCTATGTGACGCCGGTGCCCTCGGCCGAGGAGATCGTCGAGATGACGCTGCTGTCGGCCAATGTCGTGCGCCGCTTCGGCAGCGATCCCAAGGTGGCACTGCTGTCGCACTCGAATTTCGGCAGCGCCGACTCCGAGACCGCCGTCAAAATGCGCGAGGCTGCGGCCATGCTCGCCGAACGCGCGCCCGAGATCCAGGCCGACGGCGAGATGCATGCCGACTCGGCGATCTCCGAGAAGATCCGCGAGGCGATCTTTCCGAACTCCCGCATCGACGGTCAGGCGAACCTGCTGGTCATGCCGACGCTGGACGCCGCCAACATCGCGCTCAATCTCCTCAAAACCGTCGCCAACGGCCAGAACGTCGGCCCCATCCTGGTGGGAGCCGCCAAACCCGCCCATGTCGTGACGCCCTCGATCACGGTCCGCGGCATTGTCAACATGGCGGCGATTGCCGCGGCCGACGCACTCACCGACCTCGCGCGGCCGTAAGGCAGAACAGCACCCGATGGCCGACACCGACCTCCAACCCGAAACCGAAGACGACGACGCGCCGGAAGCTCTCTACGCGTTGAAGCCGGGGGTGGTGAAGGCGATCTCGGAGGCGCTTGCCGAGGGGCGCGACATGCGGGTGCGCCGCCTCGTCCTGCCGCTGCACTACACCGATCTTGCGGACCTGCTGGAGCGGCTGACGTCGGACGAACGCCGCCGGGTCGTCGAACTGGTCCGCCAGCGTCTCAATTCCGAGGTTCTGCCCGAGCTCGACGAGGCCGTCCGCGCCGAGGTCATCGAGATCCTCGGCCCCGAGGAGGTCGCCCAGGCGGTCACCGAACTCGACAGTGACGACGCGGTCGAACTGATCGAGGAGCTTGACGAGCAAACCCAGCAGCAGGTGCTGGATGCGATCCCGGCAGCCGACCGGATCATCATCGAGGAATCGCTCGGATACGACGAGGACAGCGCGGGCCGCCTGATGCAACGCGAACTGGTCTCGGTGCCGATGCACTGGACCGTGGGCGAGACCATCGACCATCTGCGTGAAGACCAGGACCTGCCGGTCGATTTCTATGACATCTTCGTTGTCGACCCGGCGCACCGCCCGGTCGGCGCGCTCAAGCTCAACCGGCTCTTGCGCACAAGACGCCCGGTGCGCGTCTCCGACATCATGGACCCGGAGCTCAAGACGCTCCCCACCACGCTCGACCAGGAAGAGGTCGCCAACATCTTCCGCCAGCACGATCTGACGTCCGCCCCGGTGGTCGAGGACGACGGCCGGCTGGTGGGCTCGATCACCATCGATGATGTGGTCGATGTCATCGACGAGGAATTCGAGGAAGATTTCATGCGCCTCGGCGGCGTCAAGGAGGACGATCTCTACCGCGCCGCCCTCACGACGACCCGCGCGCGGTT
>JAJFFI010000217.1 GCA_021776755.1 Alphaproteobacteria bacterium
GCGGACGCCGCCCCTTTTTACTGGCGTGTCATCTGACGGAGCGCGGGCAATCTCAACTGCGTCGTTGAAACCGCGTGACGCCTGGCTAGAATATTTGCGCGCACTGGCCTCTCAATTGCGCCCTCAAGAGCGCCCGCAAGCGGCCGCAAATCCGGAGTTGCCATGAAATCCGTCGTCGCCCTCAGTCTCCTGTGTTTCTCGCTCGTGATCGCGGCACCGGCCGCGGCACAAACACCGCTGCCCGAAAGCGGGAGTGGCGGCACCGGCACCAAAGGCGCCCCCACCGCTGCAAAGATCGACTGGAAGCGCTTTCACCTGACGCTCCGCAATAGCTGCGACCGTCCGGTCAGCGTCGTGCGTCATTCCAAGATGCCCGCAGGCATGTCCTGGGTCACCCGCGGCTGGACCAATCTCCAGGCCGGGCAGGAGCGCCGCATCAACTTGCTCACCAACAACACGATCTACTACCTCTATGCCACCACCGCTGACGGCAAGACCGTCTGGAGCGGGAAGGGCAAGCAGGGCTCAATCGACAAGTTCATCAACATGCGCCGCTTTACCCGCATCGCGTCGGAACCGGTCGAGGGCAAGGACTGGAAGCTCGTCAGCCTGTTCCGCCGGCAGTACAAGAAAGGCCAGCACGACGACACCGTGAACTTCCAGTGTAAGTGATGCATTTCCGGCGGGCGCTCCGCATCGTCAAACCGTCAACCTAGCGGACTCCATGCCCGACCAGACCTACAGGATCGTCGTCATCACCGGCGACCATCAGCTGACCGATACAGCCAAGCCCGGCGGAACTTTCAGCCCCGAGGATATCGCGACCCACCGGATCATGGTGGAGGCGTTCGAGGGTTTTCCCGACTGCACTGTCGAGGTGTGGAACGATCACGCGCAGCTATTCGACCGGTTCCGCGAGGCGGCACCCGATCTCGTGGTGAATTTCTGCGACACGGGCTACCGCAACGTGGCCGCGAGCGAGCTGACCATTCCGGTGTTTCTGGAGGTGCTTGGGATTCCCTATACCGGCGCGCCGCCGGCCGCGATGGTGCTGTGCTACGACAAGCAGATCGTCCGGCTCGCGGCCGAGGCGCTTGGCATCGCAGTGCCTCGCGAGGTCATGCTCGGGGCGGACGATACGCTTCCCGGTTTCTTTCCGGCCCTGATCAAACCGAATCGGGCCGACGGCAGCCTCGGCATCACCAAGGACGCGGTTGTGCGCGACGCCGGGGAGGCCCGCAGCTATGTCGACTGGTTGCGGCGGACGCTGCCCGAAACCGACATTCTCTATCAGGAGTATCTGCCGGGGGCGGAATACGGGATCGGTCTCATCGGCAATCCGGACACCGGACTCCATGCGCTGCCGCCGCTCGAGGTTGATTTCTCAAAGCTGCCCGAGGGCCTCAACCCGATCCTGTCCTATGAATCGAAGTCGATGCCCGACAGCCCGTACTGGACCGAGATCGGGTTCAAGCGCGCCGCCCTCGACGATGCGGTCCGGGGTCGGATGACCGGCGCCTGCGAGCAACTGTTCCGGCGTTTCGGGTTGCGCGACTATGGCCGGTTCGATTTCCGCTGCGGGACCGACGGCGAGCCGAAGCTGATGGAGATCAATCCAAATCCTGCCTGGGGGTCGGACGCCAAGCTCGCCATCATGGCGGGGTTCGAAGGCAGGTCCTATCCGGAAATGCTGCGGATGATCGTCGATGCGGCGCTCGTGCGTGTCGGGAGAAGAGTGCGCCGCTAGACCCCGTTCCGCGGGATCGCCAGCGTCCATTGCCGGTGGGCGATTTCCTGATCGCCCTCGAAGGCCTCGACATCTCCGGAAACCTGGAATGCCGTCGCCGTCGCTGTCAGCCGGGTTACGCAGGTCATCCGCACTTCCCAGTCGCCCCGCCGCAGCAATGCGCGCTGGTGCAATTCGGTTTGCGCTGACAGCGGGTCGCTCTCGATGACACGGTAGCGCTTCATCATCGTGTACCCGATATCGAGGTCGATCGCGCCGAGATGCGCGAGCGACGCGCCGTCGAATTCGCCGCCGTCGCTTTTCAGCGTGTAGACCATCTCGTTCGTTGCAAGATCGATCTCGACGCTCCGCCGGAGGGGCAGCGCGCGGAGTTTCTTGTGCGTGGTTCCGGGGGCTTCCCGGGGCTCTTCGAAATCCGGCAGGGTGCCGTCCCTGGCCTGCGGCTTGCGCACGGGCAACGTCAGCCGGCTCGCGCCGGTGCGCACGCTGAGTGTTACCGGCTCGGGTGAGGGCCAGGCGATCGGCCAGTAGCTGGTCGACAAGGCAAGCCGTACGCGATGTCCCTCGGGAAACGCGTGTGCGAGGTCATTGAGCTTGATCCGTACCCGCTGCCAGACACCCGGCTGCAGTGGCGTCACGGTCTCATGATCGTCGCTGTGGGCGAGGTTGAGGAGGGCGTAGCTGACCCGCAGGACAGACCCGTCCGGCGCGACATCGCCAAGGCGGGCGCAGACGAAGGCCAGCGGCCGGTCGGAGGCAAATTCGAGATCGATTTCCGGCGCGCCGAGCAATTCCATCCGCGCGTGCAGCGGGTCGCTGTCGAAGACGAGGGAGCCGCCATCGTCGGAACGCTGATCCCGCGGCATGTCGCCGTCAGCCCCGAAGCCGCACCATTCACCGGACCGGACGCCGGTGGTCTGTGGCGACGAGAAGGAGAGAACGACGGGCTCTTCCGGTTCGTCGAAGAGATGCCCGGAATTCATCGCCCAGACGTATTTTTCCACGCCCGGGCCGGGCCAGGCGCCCTCGGCGATCCAGCGCCCCGGCCAACTTGCGTATTGCGGCTGCGGCGGCACGCTTTCCTGCATCCAGACCCGAATTTGCGGTTCCTCCATGATCCCGGTGTCGCGGCCCTTCAGCCAGTGGTCCCACCAGCGCACGGCCTCCTGCAGGAATCCGATCGACGGGCCCGGCACGCCGTTGTGCGGAAAGTTGTGCGCCCACGGCCCGATCAGGGCTTTCTTCGGACAGCTGAGGTGCTCCATCATGCGCGGGATGGCATTCGAATAGCCGTCGGCCCAGCCACCGATCGCATAGACCGGTGTCTCGATCGCGCCGTAGTCCTCGCAGACCGAGCCCTGTTTCCAGAACTCGTCGCGGGTCTGGTGTCCCATCCATACGGCGGGAAACGGCTCGAGCGCCTCGAGCCTCTCGCGCCACATATCCCGCCACCGCTCGCCGACGATCTCCGGGTCGGGCGGGAGAGCCGCATTGAGCATGAGGACCGAGCCCCACTGCATGTTCTCGTTCAGGAGGCATCCGCCCATGTAGTGCGCATCATCGGCGTAACGGTCGTCGCTCGAACAGAGCGTCATGATCGCCTTCAATGCCGGCGGTTGGCGGGCCGCGACCTGGAGCGCGTTGATGCCGCCCCAGGAAATTCCGGTCATGCCGACATTCCCGCTGCACCAGGGTTGGCGCGCGATCCAGTCGATGATCTCGACCGCGTCCATCTGCTCCCGGGGCGTGTATTCGTCGGTCAGGATCCCGTCGCTGTCGCCCGATCCGCGAACATCGACCCGGATCGCCGCATAGCCGTGCGCTGCGAAAAAGCGATGCATCGGCTCATCGCGGCTCCGCATGAAATCGCGCTTGCGGTAGGGGATGTATTCGAGGATCGCCGGCACCGGGTTTGCGTTCGCGGTCTTCGGCAGCCAGAGGCGGGCCGCGATCCGGCATCCGTCCTTGAGCTCGATGAAGACATTTTCGATTTCCTCGATGTGCTCGAGGAGGTTGTGATCGATTTTCATGAACTAGGCGTCGCCCCCGGCATCACTCTGAACGCGGCGCCCGCGGCGCGGCAGCAGCGATTGCGCGGACCAGAAACTCAACGCGAGTTGCTCGCGCAGCTTGCGGCCAAGCTCCAGATCCCAGCAGTTCACGATCGCCAGCCGGAAGCCGCCCGGTGGCATGGAGTGCGCCGAGGGCGGGCGGTCCTCGTGAAACGTGATCTGGATCGAGGAGACATCCGGCGTCGTCCGCAACTCGTCGACGAAGTCTTTCGGCGGATGCCGGTACTGCACACCGTGCGCGCCGAACAGGACGACGGAATAGCCGTCGCGGCGCCCGCTGTCGTCGAACTCCCAGCGCTTTTCCGCATAGAGGCGCACCAGCGCCTCAACCCATTTGTCGCCGTAGAGATCGGGCCACTGGTCGGCAAACCGCAGATGCACTTCGATGATCTGCCCGCCGATGGTCTCGAGATTGAGCATCCCGGTATATCCGGCAAGATGCGCGCCGATCCACGCACTTGCCCGCGCCTCGATCCCGGGCCGCGCGTCTTTCGAGACCAGCCAGTAATCGAACGTCCCTTCGTCGAGCGCCAGCCCCGTCACATGGCGCCACCACTGCGGCGCCCCGTTCACGACCGCAACGTCGCTCGAGACGTGCTCGCCCTCGCAGAGCGGCATCCAGAAATGCCCCGGCCGCTGGGCATGCCTGTATTCCTTCAGCGTCCGCAGGGCCCGGCTGCCCGCGCCCATGCCGCGCATGTTGTAGATCGGCTTCGAAAAGACGGGGAAGCTCTCCGGGTCGAGCCCGTGCGGCGCGCAGGCAAGATCCTGGCTCTCGGCGACGCTCAGCTTGTTGTAGACCCAGTTGTACTCCCGGTACCATCGCCACGCATCGCCGTCCTCGGTGGGAATCAGCACATCGTCAGGGCAGGGCACTCCCTCGAAATACTGCATCCGCCAGGGGTCGAGTTCGAGGATGGGCAGGGGTGTCCTTTCGGGATGCTGGGGGTCTGAACAGCTGCGCGGAATGGGATGGGCGGCCAAAGAAGTATTGTTCGACACAAGCCCTTGCAGATCACCGCAATCTTCCAGTTTTGCATGATCGTACGCAAGCTGATCCATGGAAAAGTTGGAACCGAACAAATTTATTACGATACCAATACAGTAAATTTCACGATAAAAAAACCTGAGCGCCTCGGGAATATGAGGCGGGATGAAGCCAACTTATCTGGATACGAAGCGGCGTGCGCGTAGCTGTTCCAAAACTGCATCGCGGGCTGCATTCCAGTCAGAGGCGCGCAACCGTGCACATGGTGGATGGAGTAAAATTCGAATCCACGAGAGGCTTGTGGCCCCTCCAGTCTTCAAGACCGATGCATTCTCACTAAGCGACCCTCAGGGCCACCCTATATCACTTGGCCGGCCTCAGTTCGCTGAACGATCCAGTTGAACTCCCATTTCCTCCGAGTGGACTAGCGCCAAAAAGACCGATGCCGGAAAAACTGCCGCCGGGCTGGCGCCCCAATTCCAAATGTCAGGAGATCAAAAGCCGCGATTGATTTTGGCCAGCGGTGTTCTTATCGCCCTACCGGTATTTCAACGCTAGCTGAAGCAGAATTTGCACGACGTTACTAAGAAATTTACGTGTCGGTAGATTGAGCAACCCCAGAATAGGAACTAATGGCACGTTCATTCTGCCGCGCCATCAAGTATGAGAACTCAATACCTCACTATTCAATCGAAATAATTGGCAGGTTCATATTGACGTACTGTAAACCGTCCACGCCCTTAGGAACCACCGTCTGGATCGACGCTCTTGCGCCGAGCTGCCTATTCACAAACGTATTGGTCTGCACAAATTTGAAGGTGTACTCCCCGTCCGGAGCATTGAAGCTATTGAGAATAGCTGACCAAGCTAATGCACCGATGTGGTCAACAACGTCGGCAAAGGACATTGACGGA
>JAJFFI010000218.1 GCA_021776755.1 Alphaproteobacteria bacterium
CGGGTGTGCCCGGTCACCGGATTACCGTTCGGCTTTTTCTTTCGTTTCTTTCTTCTCTTTCTTTTCCTCACCGCCATCGCCGCCCTTTTCGAGAGTGTCGAGCATCTTGGCAACCACCGGCGCGCAGGCCGAGCCGCCAAAGCGGAAGGCGCCTGCTGCATGGGTCATCATGCAGGCATAAGAAATCGTGCGGTCGGTGCCGATGCGTCCGGTCGGCTCCGGCGACGGGTCACGCCAGCCGACGAACCAGCCGGTGTTGTAGCCCGCGCCCTTGGAGACGTCGGCGGTACCGGTCTTGCCGTAAGACCGGCAGCGGAAATCGGGGTACTGGCGGAAGGCGCCGGCCGCGGTGCCGTTTTCGGGCACGGCCTTCATGCCCTGGCGCAGGTAGGAAATCACCTGCGGGTCGACAGCGAGTTGCTCGGGCGGCGGAGGATTGAGCTTCCGCGGCCCCCACGCCGAGATCAGGTGCGCGGTCACCTTGGTGCCGGTCGGGATCGCCGAGGTTGCCTGCGCCATGTGGAGGGGGGCTGCCGACAGCGACTGTCCCATGCCGTTCTGGGCAAGCGTGAAGAGGATAACGGCGAGCACGCCACGCTGGCGCTTGTTGAAGGTCATGCCGCCGAGCGCGTTGAGGCTCTTTTTCGAGTAAAGCACATCTTTCGCGTTCGCCGTGCTGAGACGCTTGAAGCCAAGCTCCTCGGGCACATTGCTGCCGAGATCGAGCTCGGCCAGATCGTTGACGCCGAGATAGCGGGCGGCCGCGAAGAGGTTCGTCTCCGGGGCGGGGAAGCCCTCGCCGTTGCTGGCCTTCAGCACCTCCATGTACCGGTCGGCACTTTCGCGGTCCATGATGACCGCCATCCGCGCGAACCAGTGGTTGACCGAGTGCTTGACCATCTGCCGGAGGCCGATGTTCGGGTCGCTGACCGCCTCGCCGCAGCGGGTGTCGCGGAGCGGGGAGCCCGAATAGCTGCCGAGCGAACGGCCGCCGAAGTTCTTGATGTCCTTCTTGGCGCCGGGCGGCCGGTACGAGCCCGCGCCCGCGGAAAGCCCCAGCTTCGACCCAAGCTCGCCGGCAGGAATGCCGATCATCAATTCCTTAATTTCGGGATGCGTCGGCACCATCTTCAGCATCAGCGCCATCGAGACGATCGGCTTGAAGGTCGAGCCCGGCGTGTTGTGCTGATCGACGATCTGCCAGCTGATGACGGTGGTCGGGTCCTGGCTCGGGAATGCTTGCGGGAACGACGTGTAGTCCCAGGGGTGTACCCCGGGCGGCACCGTCGGCCAGTTGCCGACACCGAGGACCGCGCCGGTCTTGGCGTCCAGCGCCACCAGGCCATTGCGCCGCACCTTGGCAAAGCGGTCCTTGGAGAGCGCGCCGCCCGCGCGCCCCATCATGCCCCATTCGACCGCGCCCTGCGCCGCCTTCTGGACTTCGCTGTGGATCGTGAGCCGGACCTCGAGAATGCCCTCGCGCGGCAATGTCGACCGCGCCAGCAGTCCCGAAAGCCGCAGGTTGTCGCCGGGCCCGGTGCCGACGATCGGCAGCAGCCCGAGCTCGAAGGCGGCTTTGGTCGGCTTGCCCGAACCTTTGTCGTCGGTGAGATAGACGCCGTCGGCGGTGAGGATGGCGTAGCGCCCGGTCGAGTGCGAAGCGCGCTTTACCGGTTTCCAGGAATACCGCTCGTAGCCGCCGCGCGGCCCCTGCGATAGCCGGATCGCGAGGCCGTGGATGCGCACCGAGCAGTTCACCGAAGGCACGGCCGTGAGGCTGATCGTGTCGCCGGGCTTGACGGGCATGGTGACGATCTGGGCCGCGGCTTCCTCGGTGCAGGTCCAGCGTCTGGCGCGGCCCTCGAGCTTTTTCACCGATGACCCGGGCGGCGCCTTGGTGACCTGGCCGACCACCTGAACCTTGAGCGTGGTGGCCTCGCGCCCTTCATACTTGGTGCGAAACACGACCTCCTGAGTGGCCTCGGGGACGGTCAGCCAGTCGGCGAAACCCGCCTTGAGGACTCCGTCATGAACGAAGCCGAAAATCTCGGGCACCTCGTGGCCGGTGCTGAGCGGACGGCCGTCGGTTGTGTAGGCGCTCCAGTAGTTGACGACTTCCTCGTCGTCCTGCGGCCGGTCGTCACGAATGGCGACGATACGCCGGGTTTGGTTCCAGAGATCGACCTGCTGGCGGACGATCGAGCCGACCGCCGAATAGTCGAGCGCCTTGACGAGACGGCGCTGGAGCGCGCGTTTCTTCTTGCCTTCCTCGGTTTTGGCCGGGCCTTCAATATCCTGCAGCAACATCAGGTCGCGGGGCGCGCGCTCGATGCCACCATCGCCCTGGGGCACCAGCAGGCCGGCTTCGATGAGATCGAAGAACAGCTGCTCGTCCTCGGCCTTGCCGGCGATCAGGGTCGGATCGGGATTGCTGTTGTGCAACAGCTCGAGGCGGTAGTGCAGCGCGCCGAGTAACCCGACACACAGCACCATGATGAAAATGAAACGGAAGATCGACCTGATCATCTTGGAACCGCGGCCCCGGGACCGCCGCCCGGAGGACTGCGCCCTTCTCTTTGGTTAGCCTTTTGCGCGCCGGATCATCTGTGTTGCTTCCGACGACGCCATCGTCTTGGTCTGCTCACGGTAGTACAGCAGACAGTAACTGCC
>JAJFFI010000219.1 GCA_021776755.1 Alphaproteobacteria bacterium
GGTCCAGCCACGTGATTTGTGGACCTTCGGCTATCGGGAATAAGGGGCGTTTCCAGCCCCCGGAAATTGCGCCGGAACATGCCGCCCGCGCTGGACGAGGTCAACTGCCAATTCCCGCGGACCGGAAAGGACCATTGGCGGTCTATGCCTTGATGGCCGTGATCCTCGCGCCGCCCAGGTGGCCGCCAGCGAACAGCCGGGCGGTTGCCGAATAGAATGCATCGAGCGCGTCGACGACCTCTTCACCGTGAATCCGGATTCGATCCGCACGGGCCTCACGGAAGGCCGCAACCCGGGTGTTCGTAAAGGCGGTCCAGTCATCGCTCATGTCAACGAGGCTCACGTCGCGGAAGCCCGCCGCCTCCAGTTCGGCGACGTAGCCATCGCCGTCCGGCAGGGTGTGGCCGAAAAAACCCTCGGTAAGTTCGACCCGCTCGTCAGCCGTAAACGGCGCGCGCTGATAAAGGTCCTCGACGAAAATCCGGCCGCCGGAGGTAAGCGCAGCATGGACCGGTGGAAAAAGTGTCGCGCGCTCCGGAATGTGGAAGAGCGCGAGCCAGGAGATCATCGCATCGAACGTCTCGTCTCCGAGCGGGACCTTCAGCGCATCGCCGCAAATGTGGTTGACCTGGCTGGACAGGCCGGTGCGCGCGGTGAGTTCCTTGGCGGTCTCGCTCAAGTCCTCCTGCAGTTCGATCGCCGTGACGCGGCAGCCGGACTGTTGCGCCGCATACCGCGCCGGTCCGCCGAGGCCGGACCCGATATCAAGTACATGGCTGTCCGGGCCTATGCCGCAGAAGGCAATCGCCTCGTCCACCGAGTCGGTGCCGTAGTAGTGCAACTGGTCGAACGGGCTCAGCGCTTCGACCGTGAGCGGGGCCTTGCGGTCATACCCCGCCTCGGCCAGATCGTTGTGAATGCGCTCGACGTGATCGTAGAGCTGCATGTTCTTGATGTGGTGGCGATCCATACTGAATACTCTTACCCCAGTTCCAGTTCTTCCTGGTGCCGGATGAACGGCGAATAAGCCGGCGCATCATTGGCGATATGACCATCCGCTGTCCACTCGGCCATCCGGTTGAAGGGGATCACCGGGCTGTCCTTTATCAATTCCATGCGCGCGCGGAGGCCCGCCTCGATGGCGGCGTAGCGTTTGGCGAGCGTGTCGTCGTCCGAATAGCGAAGATCGGCTTCGACCCCGTAGGCCACGAACGGCGCCAGCACCTCGAAGCCCACATAGGCCATCGTGAAATTCACCGGCCAGAGCAACAAGTCCATGTCGCCGCTCCGCCCGTTGAACGCATAGGTCTCGGGGCTCGTTCCCACGGTCACCGACAGCATCGCGCGCTTGCCCACGAACCGGCCGTTCTCGAACCGGCGTTTGGAGGCATAGACCGCGTTGTAGATGAACACCCGGTCGAACCAGCCCTTCAGCATCGCCGGCGGCAGATGCCACCACATCGGATACTGCAGGATCACCAGGTCGGCCGCGTCGAGCCGCGCGATCTCGGCCGCCACGTCCGCGGGGATTTCGCCCGCCACGCTCGCCGCCCGCTGCGCGCCCTGCACATCGAACCGTTCTCCGGGTGGATGCGCCGCAAAATGTTCCGGCCGCTCGCAGGGATCGAACCCGGTGGCATAGAGGTCGGTGATCGACACCTGCCAGCCATATTCCTCGAGCGCACGGCGGGCGAGGGCCGCCAGATGCGCGTTGTAGGATCGCGATTCGGGATGCGCCAGGACGATATGTGCCTGCATGGTCGAGATGCCTCTGAATGGGTGCGGGCGGACTTTGGCGTCAGTCTAGCGTCAGATACGCTGCCGGCGCGATTTCTGCCTGGCACGATGCGCGGTCTGATCGGAAAGGCCGCCTCCTGCTCGCGGTCTTTTGATCTCCCACCGGAGCGGGCTCCTTGCAAACAGGGCCACCGGGCCGCTAGCGTATCGCAATCCGGTACCAGGTGGTGCCGCACATCAATCAGGGGAAGGGACGACGATGAACAAGAAAGTCGACGACGGCAGCGGCGCCGAAACACGGCATAACAAGAAAGGTCACGTCCGGCGGCTGATGATGATCTCGATCCTGCTTGCCGTCGTGGCGTTCATCGTCATCATCGCGGTCACGCGCTGAACCGGGCGGGCCCGGACGTGACTCCGGTTGACCTGTTGTAGCGCCGGGACTTATCCTGCCTTCCTCATCCTGGAAGCGAGAGGGCACACCGCTCGCACTTGGCCGGCCCGGCAAGCTGCCGGCCAGGGATGGAGCGGTGGGGGTTGAATGGGACGGCTCGACGAAGCGCGCGAACGGCTTGAAGCGGCCATCACAAAGCTGGAATCCGCCATCGAGGAAAAGACCGCACGCGACGGCAGCGATGAAACGCTCGCAGCACTCGATCTGCTGCGCCGCGAACACGCGACACTGAAACAGACCACCGAGCAGGTCACCGACGGCCTCGACAACGTGATGGGCCAGGTTCGCGACTTGCTGGCCGAAGACAATTCGTCAAAGAAATCCGGAACCGCGGCCGCGGGACAGCCGCCCGCCAGCAGCACGGGGAGCTGACCGGGATGGCGCAGGTCACCGTCAACATCAACGGGCGCAACTACGACATCACCTGCGACGACGGTCAGGAGGATCACCTGCAGACACTCGCGGGCCAGGTCGACAGTCACATCGCGGAACTTGCCTCGGCCGTCGGACAGGTTGGCGACCGCAGGTTGCTGCTGCTCGCCTGCCTGATGCTG
This sequence comes from Alphaproteobacteria bacterium, assembly GCA_021776755.1. GTDB lineage: Bacteria > Pseudomonadota > Alphaproteobacteria > JAJFFI01 > JAJFFI01 > JAJFFI01. The sequence continues at coordinate 2,746 of JAJFFI010000219.1, forward strand.
GCCGACGAACTGGCCGAGGCGCGCAAGAGCCTGTCCAGTCACTCCCAGGGCCAGAACAAGCAGGCCGAGGACCTCCGGCTGCAGGAAGGTGTCGTCGCCAACCGGCTCGAGAGCATGGCCGAGCGCATTGAAGGCATTGCCGAACAGGTCAAGGCCTCCTAGATTCAAGAGTGGACGGTGACTGCCTTGTGCGTCAGAAGCCACAATCCCTGGGTCCGTATAATTCTCTAGGGAGCTGCCTCTGCCCTGACCCCGGTCAAGGTACCGCGGTGCCCACCTGCTTGTTGCGGGTCACAGAGGATAAATAAGCGCTTCAACGGCAACGGCGGCACCGTCCATCTTATCTGTAGTCCTCTTCCCCTCCCTGCCAGACCAAAACCTGCCTGATGTCCGAGCAAGAAGTCGCCGCTGAAAAATCCCGGACCCGCGATGCCGCCGCTGGGGCGCGCGAATCCGCGGCCGCAGGGCTCGATACGCGGAACGTCGCAAACATTATCGCTGACCGCTTCTTTGACAGCATCCCGCTCGAGCCCGGCGACGTCATCTCCGCATTCTGGCCGATGCGGAGCGAGATCGACGCTCGCGAGATCCTGAAGCGGGCCCATATCGCGGGGCATACCCTGGCGTTGCCGGTGGTCGCCCGGAAGGCCCATCCCCTCGCCTTTCGAAGCTGGGCTCCCGGGCAGATTTTGGTGAACGGCAGCTTCGGCGAACAGATCCCCGATCCCGCCGCCCCCGAGGCGACGCCTTCGGTGCTCGTCGTCCCGCTGCTTGCTTTCGACCGGCAGGGCTTTCGCCTCGGTTACGG
>JAJFFI010000220.1 GCA_021776755.1 Alphaproteobacteria bacterium
CTGTCGTCCATGCCGTCGACGCCGAAAAAGGCGTAGAACGCCGCGTCGGGTTCGGCAATGCGGATGCGCGGGTTGCCGGCAAGGCGCTGGTAGACGAGATCGCGGCCGCGGCGACACCGCTCCACCATCTCGGCGATGAACGGCTCGCCCTGCTCGAGTGCCGCGATGCCGGCCTTCTGCACGAACACCGGTGAGCAGGACCAGGTGAACTCGACCAGCTTGCCGAGGTCCTCCAGCAGGCGCGGAGGTGCCACCATCCAGCCAAGCCGCCAGCCGGTCATGCACCAGGATTTCGAAAAACTGTTAAGCGAGATCACCGCGTCGTCGGGCTCGGCGATTTCGATGAAGCTCGGCGCGTGGGGGGCGTCATAGACGATGCGGTCATAGACCTCGTCGGCGATCAACCAGAGTCCGCGGGCGCGGCAGAAATCGAGCAGGGCGCGTTGCTCCTCGCCGCTCATCATCCAGCCGGTCGGATTGTTGGGCGAGTTGACGAAGATCGCGCGGGTGCGGTCGTCCGCGAGATCGAACAGCCGCTCAAGATCGAGTTGCCAGCGCCCGTCCTGCATCTCGAGATTGGCAAACCGCGGCTCAGCACCCGAGACCCGCACTGAGTCGGCGGCGTTGGGCCAGAGCGGGCCGACGATGATCATGTTGTCGCCCGCATCCAGAAGTGTGCGCACGATCAGCGTGATCCCGGCCATGCCCGAGGCCGTCACGGTGATCCGGTCGGCGCCCACGGTCTTGCCGCCCCGCTCTAAGTCATAGGTGCGGCCGAGATAGGCGGCGATGGCGGTGCGGAGTTCCGGGATGCCCGAGTTCGAAGAATAGAACGTGTCGCCCGCATCGAGGCTCGCCATCAGCGCGTCGCGCACGAAGTCCGGCGTCACCAGATCGCCCTCGCCGAACCACAGCGGGATGATCTCCGCCGCCTGCGGATGATTGGTGCCGTAGTTGAATGCCTCGCGGATCAGCGACGAGGGTATCGCCTCCAGCTGCGCGCGGATGGGCACGGGCCCGGGGGTGCTGCCTTCAGCCATAAGTTCGGCTCCAATGCGAAAACGGGCAGACGCTATCAGGCGTTATCGCGTGCCGCCACCGCGCAATTGTCCGGAGACATTCACGCGGCATCCTCCGCTGCCGGCAACGGCATCAGGCTTTCGCGGCGATCACCTCGATCTCGACCAGCCAGTCCGGACTGGCAAGGCCGGAAATCACCAGCAGCGTCGACGCCGGGCGCGCATCGCCGATGAACTGGTCACGCACCTCGCGGTAGATCGGCACCCCCGACGGCGAGGTGACGTAGCCCTTGATGCGCACGATGTCCTCCGGCCCCATGCCCGCGGACTTCAGCAGCGCCAGCACGTTGCGCCAGGTCTGTTCGTGCTGTTCGCGCTCGTCCTTCGACGTGTTGCCATCCGTGTCGGCGCCGACCTGACCCGAGATCAGATACCAGCGCGCTCCCGCCGGAACCTCGACGCCGGGGCTGTAGTTCGAGAACGGCGGCGGGGCGGTGTCGGGCTTGTGATACTTGAGCATGAGGTGTCTCCCTCGGCGGTGTGGGTTCCAAAATTCAGGCCCGCAGTATTGCAGCAGGTGGCTGCCCCACACTAGCATCCCGCCATGGACGGCAGAGTTCCAAATTGGGGTCCGCTGATTGACGACCCGATGGAATCGCGCACGGTGGCCCGGGTGCTGGCGAGCCGCGCGGCGGCCTGCGGCGACGATATGTGGATCGTCGCCGGTGCTGCGGACGATGCCGTGCGCCTGACGTTTGCCGAGATGGACCGGCGCTCGAACCGGCTTGCCCGCGGCCTTGCCGGCATCGGCGTCGCGCCCGGCGAGACCGTGCTGATGCTGCTCCCTGATGACCCGGCGATCCTCACCGCCTGGTGCGCGCTCGCCAAGCTCGGTGCGATCGAAGTGCCGGTGAACACGCACCTCCGGGGCGGCGTCCTGGCGCATGTGGTCAACAACTCGGCAGCCGCGACGATGATCGCTGACGCAGGTTCCCTCGGCCGGATCGCCGATGTCGCTGACGAGCTCGAGCACCTCAAGCGGATCATCGTCACCGGCGGTTCCGCCGCCGCATCGCTCGAAAGCCGTTACGATATCGTTTCACTCGACGGCGTGTTTGCCGACGACGATTCGGCGCTCTCCGAAGACGGTCCGGCGCACCACGATATCAAGGCTGTGATGTACACCTCGGGCACCACGGGGCCGTCGAAGGGTGTGATGATCACGCACTGCCACGCTTATGAATATGCGCTCTCGGTGGTCGAACTCCTCGAGCTCCGCAAGGCCGATGTCTACTATTCGCCGTTGCCGCTGTTTCACATCGCGGGGCAATGGGCGGGGGTCTATGCGGCTCTGATCGCGGGGTGCACGGTCGTGATCCCGCCGGCGTTTTCGCTGAAGGAATTCTGGCCCGATGTTCGCGCGCATGGCGCGACTACCACTTTCCTGCTCGGCGCGATGGCGAATTTTCTCTATCGCCAGACGGCGGCGAGTGACGATGCGGACAACCCGATGGAGCGGATGCTCGTCGTGCCGCTGCTGCCCGAGATCGAGGATTTCAAGACGCGCTTCGACGTGCTGGTCTCGACCACATGGGGCGCCACCGAAATCAACGTGCCGACACGCTCGTCCTTCGATCTTGCCGACAACAAGACCTGCGGCCGGGTTGCGGAAGACCGATTTGAGGTGCGGATCGTCGACGAGCACGACAACGAGGCGCCGCCGGGCGTGCCGGGCGAGGCGCTCGTGCGTTCGAAAATTCCGTGGATCCTGATGGCGGGCTATTGGCAAAACGCGGAGGCCACCGTCGCGGCCTGGCGGAACCAGTGGGTTCACAGCGGCGACATGCTGATGCGGGACGCCGACGGCAATCTCTATTTCGTCGACCGCACCAAGGACGCGATCCGGCGGCGGGGTGAAAACATCTCCTCGATGGAAGTCGAGAACGAGATCAACGCGCATCCCGACGTGCTCGAAAGCGCTGTCATCCCCGTCGACTCCGAGCATACCGAGCAGGAGGTGATGGCGGTCGTCGTGCCGAAGGACGGTGCCGAAATTGACCCCACCGATTTGATCCGCTTCGTCGAACCGCGCATGGCCTATTTCATGGTGCCGCGCTACATCGATGTGGTGGCGGCCCTGCCGAAGACCCAGACCGGCAAGATCCAGAAGTTCGAACTGCGTGCGGCCGGGCTGACCGAAACCACATGGGACCGCGAGGCCGCGGGCCTGAAACTGAAACGCTGAGGCATTGGAGAGCGACGATATGAGCGACCGGATCATCGTGAAGAAGGACGGACATGTGGCCTGGCTGCTGCTGAACCGTCCGGACAAGCTCAATGCCATGACCATCGACACCTGGTTCGAGCTCGACGATCACCTCCACGCGCTCGACAAGGATCGCGAGATCCGCTGCCTGATCATTGCCGGCGAGGGCAAGGCGTTCCTCGCGGGCCACGACGTCGGCGAGATCCGCGAGCACAACGAGGACATTGCGGCCGGCAAGCTGACCCCGTCGCAGCTCCGCGAATGGCAAAAGAGCCTGCAGAACTCGACCCGTCTGATCCGCTCCGTGCGCTTCCCGGTGATCGCGGCGGTGCACGGCTACGCTGTCGGCGCGGGCTGCGAAATGGTCTTTGCCTGCGATCTCGTGGTGGCCGAGGAAGGCACGCAGTTCGGCTTCCCCGAGGTCAACATCGGCGTCACCATCACCAACGGCGGCAGCTACTACCTGCCCCGCAAGGTCGGGCTCGCCAAGGCGCGCGAGCTTGCCTATACGGGCGAATTCATCGATGCGGACGAGGCGCATCGTATCGGGCTGGTGAACCGCATCGCCGGCAAGGGCAAGGTGCGCGATGAGGCCGAGGCGCTCGCCCGCCGCATCGCGTCGCGCGCGCCGGTCGCCGTCCAGCTCCACAAGGTGATGCTCGACCAGGGCCAGGAAAGTTCGCTCGAGAGCGTGCTGAACATGGAGACCGAGGCACTCGTCCAGACCGCGATGACAAAGGACAACCAGGAAGGCGCCAACGCCTTCTTCGAAAAACGCGAGCCGAAATTTACCGGGGAATAGACCATCGATCCGAAAGACCCGCCGTCATTTCGAGCGAAGCGAGAAATCTCGTATCAGCTGCCGACATCGTTTGTTTCCGAGACGAGATTTCTCCACCGCTGCGCGGCGTTCGAAATGACGGCGGCGCATTTCCGGTCCTGATCGTCAGGCAGGCCGGCGCTTCAGGATCTCGGTCACCAGATACGACATCACCACCTCGTCCTTCTGGTTAAGCACGTCCATCTTGAGATCGGCGTAGCCGCGGTCGTCGCGGGTCTCCGAGGTCCGGGCGCTCAGCACTTCGCTCCGCATCCGGATCGTGTCGCCCGGGCGCACCGGCAGGTGCCAGCGGAGCTTGTCGAGGCCGGGCGAGCCCATCGCGCCGGGCGCGAGAATTCCGGATTGCGCGAACATGCGGAAACTCAGCACGGCCACCTGCCAGCCACTCGCGATCAATCCGCCGAAGTGGGACTCTCCCGCCGCGATCTCGTCGAGATGAAACGGCTGCGGGTCGTAGAGCCGCGCGAAGTCGAGGATCATCGTTCTCGTGATCGTGACGCCTGCCGACTCGTGCACGTGGCCGGGCTGGAAATCCTCGTAGTACATGTCATAGGCCGGCATGGTCGTTCCTGCAGAATTATTTTGAAATAAAAGCGGTTCAGTCGTCACCGGCGCGTGCGGCGTCGTCCTCGAGGCGGTGCATGTCCTCGTCGGAAAAGCCGAAGTGATGGCCGACCTCGTGGACAAGGACATGCCGGACGAGGGTTTCAAGCGCCACACCGGTCGTCGCGCTTTCGGCGAGGATAGGGCGGCGGTAGAGAAAGATCATGTCCATCTCCTGCCGGACATCGAGCGCGCTCTGGTGTGGCAGCGCGACGCCCTGGTAGAGCCCGCTGAGGTTCCACGGATCCGGTATGCCCAACGAGTCGAGGACCTCCCGGTCGGCGAAATCCTCGACCCGGATCACGACATTTCCCAGATGCGCCTGAAGCTCCTCGGGCATCCGCGCGATCTCGTCGCGCGCGATCGCCTCCATCTCCTCGGCGCCCGTCTCGGGGCTGGGCAGGCCACTCATCATGGCGCGGACCCTAGCGCGGCTTGATCTGGCGACCAAGCCTTGCCACCTTCGTTGAAGACAACCCTGGAGAAAGACATGGCCGACCGGCTTTCCGACGATGACATCAAGAGCGTGCTCGCCGATCTCGACGGCTGGTCGATGACCGAGGGGCGGAGTGCGATTACACGTAAGTTCGAATTCGGGAACTTCAACGAGGCGTTCGGCTTCATGACGCGCGTCGCGCTGAAGGCCGAGTCGATGAACCACCATCCGGAATGGTTCAACGTCTACAAGACGGTCGACGTCACGCTCTCGACCCACGACGCGGACGGGCTCACCGGGCTCGACATGAAGCTTGCGGCATTCATGAACAAGGCTGCCGGTTAGCGTCCGCGGCCGCCGCCATGTGGTTCGACCGCCGTATCCTGATCGTCATCGCGCTGGTAATCGCGGGCCTGTTCTACGCGATCTTCGAGTATCGCACCTCGACGGTCGTCGCCGGCTTCCGCGCGGTCCGGTCCGGGGAGTTCGGGATCGCGCGCGACATCTTCACGCGCTATGCGGATCAGGGAAATCCACCCGGCCAGTACGGCCTCGGGCTGCTGCACCAGAAAGGCTGGGGCACGACGCCGGATGCGCGGGTGGCGGCGCAATGGTACCGGCGCGCGGCAGAGCAGAATTTCGGGCCCGCGCAACTGGCGCTCGCCGCACTGGTCGAGACCGGGATTGGCGGTGTCGGGAAAGATACCGTCGAGGCCCACGTCTGGTACCGGCTCGCCGTCGACAACCGGGTCGACCGGGCGGTCGGCGGGCGAGATCGCACCCGCCAGATCATGTCGGCGGCCGAACAGGCGCGCGCCGAAGCCCGCATTGCAAAACTGCAGGCAACATTCCCGCAGGGCGAATTCAGCGCCTCGAAAAGCCTGGGTGTTTTCCCGTGAGCCTCAGCTCGGCTGCATTCGAATAGCGCCGTCGAGGCGGATCGTCTCACCGTTGATCATCGCGTTCTCGATGATGTGCCGGCACAGCCGGCCGAACTCTTCCGGCAGTCCGAAGCGGCGGGGGAAGGGCACGGTCGCGGCGAGGCTGTCCTGCACGTCCTGCGGCATCCCGAGCAGCAAGGGCGTTCCGAAGAGCCCCGGCGCGATGGCGTTCACGCGCACCCCGTAACGGGCGAACTCGCGGGCGGCGGGCAGGGTCAAGCCGACAATGCCGCCTTTCGACGACGCATAGGCCGCCTGCCCGATCTGCCCTTCATAGGCTGCGATCGAGGCGGTCGAGATAATGACCCCGCGCTCGCCGCCGTCATCGGCGTCGCTCTCGATCATGCCGGCGGCCGCGACCCGCATGCAGTTGAAGCTGCCGATCAGGTTGACCTCGATCACCTTGCGGTAGTCGTCGAGCGGCATCGGACCATCGCGCCCGACGATCTTCTTGGCCGGACCAATGCCGGCGCAGTTGATCAGAATGCGCGCCGTGCCGTGAGCGTCCGCCGCGGACTTGACCGCGTCCTCGACATTCTTCGCGTCGGCCACATCGACCTTGAACGCGGTGCCGCCGATGTCCTTCGCGACGGCTTCTGCGCCGTCCATGTTGACGTCGAAAATCGCGACCATCGCGCCGGCATCCGCCAGCACTTTCGCGGTCGCGGCCCCCAGTCCCGATCCGCCGCCGGTGACGATGGCGGCTTGTCCCTTGATGTCCATGTGGCCCTCTTGAAGTCGTGCGAATGTTCCGTCCGGCATTTAGCAGGCGGCGCGGACGGCGTCCATCCTGCCCCGAAACAGGACGGAAGGTCAGTGGCCGTCGCGGGTTCGCTTGGCTTCCGCCGCTGGACGGACCGCCGTGGGCGAACGGGCCTCGCGATAGGTGATATAGGCCGAGGCCCCGAAGATCACCGCCGCCCCGGCCCAGGTCCAGAGGTCGGCGGTCTCGTCGAAAAACACCCAGGCGAGCGCGGCGACGAAGGGCAGGCGCAGGAAATCGAACGGCATCACGGCCGAGGCGTCCGCGACCTTGAACGCACGGGTCAGGAACTGATGCCCCAGCGTCGCGAGCCCGCCCAGTCCGATCAGCCAGGGCCAGACATGCAACTCCGGCGTCGTCCAGACGAAGATCGCGGCCACCAGCGACATCGGCGTGAGATAGATCACCATGTAGGTGACGATCGCATCCGTGGGCTCGGTCTTCGACAGGCTCTTGATCGCGATCACCGAGGCGGCCATGGCGAGCGCCGAGACCAACACTGCCGTGGCCGCGAGTGTTACGTCCTCGAAGCCCGGGCGGAGGATGATGACCACACCGAGAAAACCGACCACGGTCGCGGTCCAGCGCCGGGCCCGCACGGTTTCGTGCAGAACCATCGCCGCCAGCACAGTTGCAAAGATCGGTGTCGTGAACGACAGCGCAACCGCCTCGGCCATGGGCATCACCGTGATCGCCCAGAACCAGCACAGCATCGCGAGGATACCGAGCAGGCCGCGTACCGTGTAGAGCCCGATCCGTTTGGTCTTGAGCGCGCCAAGCCCGGTCTTTGCGAGCCACGGCAGCATGAAGGCAAGCCCGAAGAGATTCCGGAAAAACGCGATCTCGAAGGCGTGCAGCGCCTCGACCGCATTGAGATGGCGGATGATCCCGATCATGCCCGCAAAGCACAGCGACGCGGCCGTCATGAGAAGGGCGCCCCGGATTGGCGCCGGTAGCGCCCTGAAATGCTTGACTGCGGTTTCACCCATGACATGGGCAATATAGGTCGCCGGGCGGAAACCGGCCACCCGGTCCGGCGCAACCGTCGGTCCCGCGAGACGCAGGTCTTGCCGGGCGCCTGTCTGAGTGGACGCGGCATCTGGAAACCATCCCGCAAATGCGCTAGTGACTCGGCCTGTCCCGATTTCCAGTCATCCGGAGAAAGCCTGTGTCCAAACCCCTCTGGGAGCCTTCCGACGCGCGCCGCAAGGCCGCCCGCCTCACATCGTTCATGGCCGTCGTCAACGAGAAGCACGGCGCGGGTGCAAACGACTATGACGCCCTCTGGCGCTGGTCGATCGAGAACGAAGAAGCGTTCTGGGAAGCGGTCTGGGATTTCTGCGGCGTGATCGGCGACAAGGGCGGCCGCGCGGTCGAGAACAAGGACAAGATGCCGGGGGCGCGGTTCTTCCCCGACGGCAAGCTGAACTTCGCCGAGAACCTGCTGCGCCGCCGCGACGACGACGAGGCGATGGTGTTCTGGGGCGAGGACAAGGTGAAGCGCTCGCTCTCGTGGAACGAGGTCTACGACACCTCATCCCGCTTCTGGCAGGCGCTCCGCGATCTCGGCATCAAGCCAGGCGAGCGGGTTGCGGGCTTCATGCCGAACATGCCCGAGACGATGATGTTCATGCTGGGCGCGACCAGCCTCGGTGCCACGGTCTCGACCGCTTCCCCGGATTTTGGCATCCAGGGCGTGCTCGACCGGTTTGGCCAGATCGACCCCAGGGTGCTGATCTCGACCGACGGGTATTTCTA
>JAJFFI010000023.1 GCA_021776755.1 Alphaproteobacteria bacterium
ATCATCATGGTCGTTGCCTCCGGGCAGTAGACGGCCGCGTTCGGGGTCCATTCAATCGGGATCCAGACAGCCAACTCCAGCCTAACAAAGGCGTTAGCGGGAGGCGAAGTCTCCGAGGGCCGGCCGGCCGAAGCCGTCGAGATTTTGCAGCGCGCAGCCGATACCGGGCGCGCCGGGCCCGAGGTTTATGACCATCTTGCTGCCGCGCTGACGGAAAAGCTGCGCGATGCCGAAGCCGCCGCGGCCAGCCAAACCGCGATCGAGCTTGGCGGGGAATCCACCGCGCGGCTCTGCACACTGGGGCATGCCCGTCTCGAGGCGGGCGACGTGGGCGAGGCGGGCCGTGCCTTCGCCCGGGCGCTGGAGCGCGCCCCCGACTCTCCGGCCGCGCTGACGGGCCTGGGGCGGATCGCATCGGAGGCCGGCGACTTCGACGACGCCGAACGGCGCTACCGCGCGGCCATCGATACGGAGCCTGCGAGTGGCGAGGCCTGGGCCAGGCTCGGCGAAGCGCAGCGCCTGTCCGCCGAAACCGACCTTCCCCGGATCGAGGCGATCCTCGCCGACCCGGCGGTCCCGGCCGAGGTCGCCCAGGGCCTGCATTTCGCGGCCGCCACCGTGCTCGACAAGGCGGGCCGGCATGACGACGCCTTCGGGCACTACAGGGCCGGCAACGACCAAATCACGATCCGCCGCACCTTCGACAGGACGGTGTTTGACGCCGACATCGCGGCGACTATAGAGACCTTCACGCCCGGGCTAGTCGCGCGATTCGAGGGCGCGGGTAGTGCGTCGAAGGTGCCGGTGTTCATCCTCGGCATGCCGCGGTCCGGAACCACGCTCGCCGAGCAGATCACAGCCAGCCACCCGGACGTGTTCGGCGCCGGCGAATGTCATTTCCTGCCGGATAGCGCCGAGACCTTGCAGGCCGGCACCGGCACGGCCGCGGCTCCGCAGGCGGTCGACGCCGCCGACGGTGGGCTGATCGCGCAGGCAGCAAAGGCGCATCTCAAGGCGCTCACGCGGCTCGCGCCGGACGCCGCGCGGGTCGCCGACAAGATGCCGTCCAACTTCAGGCTGCTGGGCCTGATCCCGATCCTGTTCCCGGACGCGGCCATCGTGCATTGCGTGCGGAACCCGGTCGACACCTGCCTTTCGTGTTATTTCCAGAACTTCACGCATCAGCCTTGGTCGCGCGATCTCGCAGACATCGCCGCCTTCTACCGGGGCTATCGCCGCCTGATGGACCATTGGGCCGCACTCTTTCCCGGCCGCATCCTGGACCTCCGATACGAGGACATGGTCGGCGACAAGGACCGCGAGGCGCGCCGGCTGGTCGCGCATCTCGGCCTCGAATGGCAGGGCGGGGTCGAAGACTTCCACAAGAGCGGGCGCGCGATCAGGACCGCGAGCCTCTGGCAGGCACGCCAGCCGGTCTATACAACCTCGGTCGCGCGCTGGAAGCGCTACGAGAAACACCTGGGCCCATTGATCGAGGCCCTTGGAGAGCTTGCCGATGAGTAATCCCGACACCGCAGCCGCCGAAGCGCGGTTCATGAAGGCGGCGCAATTGTTCGAGGCCGGCAATCTCGCCGCGGCCGAGACCGAGTGCGCGGCCGTGCTGGAGGCGATCCCGAACCAGCCCGACACATTGCATCTGCGCGGGCTGGTCGCGTTCCAGTCGGGCCGGCCCCAGGACGCGGCCGATCACATCCGGGCCGCCATCGGGGTGGTCGGCGACGATGCGGCGATGACCTATCATCTCGGCGAGATTCTGCGCACCCAGGGCGCGCTCGACGAGGCCGAGGATGCCTACCGCCGGGCGCTCGCGGTCGACCCGGAGAATGCCGAGCCGCGCTTCGGGCTCGGCAATGTGCTGCTGCAGAAGGGCCGCGCCGCGGAGGCCGCCGAGATCTTCCGCGAGGGGCTTGCGAAAAATCCCGCAGACGTGCTGGCCCGCTGCCAGCTCGGCGAAGCGCTGATGGGGCTCGGCGACTGGGCGGGGGCAATTCAGGCCTTCGAAGAGGCCCGCGCCACCATCGATTCGGGCACCGGCGCCACCATCGGCGAAAGCCCCGAACTCCAGCTCGCCCTCGGCATCTGCCGCAAGGAGATCGGCGAGACGGCCACCGCCAGCGAGCATCTGGAACGTGCGCTCGCGCTCAATCCCGGGCTTGGGGCGGCGGCGTTTCATCTTGCCAATATCGCGCTCGATGCCGGCGACACCGAAACCGCCGAAACCCGTTTCCAGGCGGCCCTCGATGCGGACCCGTCACTGGCCGAGGCCCATGTCGGGCTCGGCGTGGTGCGCCAGCAGACCGGGCGTTTCGACGAGGCTGCGGCAAGCCACCGCGCCGCCCTTGCGATCCAGCCCAATCATCCGGGCGCCTGGTACAATCTGGCGCTTGCCGGTGAGATTTCGGGCGACGACGACATCGCCCGCATCGCCTCGCTCCTGGACGACAGCGGACCGCCGCCGGAGACCGCGATCACGCTGGGCTTCGCCCTCGGCAAGGCCCTCGATGACGCCGGGCGCACGGACCAGGCGTTTGCGCGATTCGAGGCCGCGAACGATCTCAAGGCCGCCTCCGCCCCGTTCGACCCCGCTTCCTATGCGGACCATGTCGACGACATCCTGCAAACATACACCAAGGCGCATTTCGGCAAGGCGCCGGCCCGCAAGGATGCGGCTAATGCGGACCTGCCGGTGCTGGTCGTGGGGATGCCGCGCTCGGGCACGACGCTGGTCGAGCAGATCATCGCCGCCCACCCGCAGGCAGCAGGCGCGGGCGAACTCGCAACCCTGACCGACATTGCCGGCAGTCTGCCCGATTTCCCCAAGGGGGCAGCGAAGCTCAAGGCCGCCGATATCGACCGGCTGGCCACGCAATACGCCGAGGCCTTGCGCACCGCCG
>JAJFFI010000221.1 GCA_021776755.1 Alphaproteobacteria bacterium
ATGATGTATCTCTCGCAGAAATACGACGCCCGGGCGCTGCACGAGATGGGTGTCGCCTGGCGGGTCGCCCCGGAGGGCGGCGCGATGGACGAAGCCCTGTCGGTCGCGGCCTACATTGCCGATCTGCCGGCGACTGCCCGCTCGGCGATGAAGCAATGCGTCGGCGAAGGCATGCGGACGGAGATCGAGGCGGCGCTTGAGCGCGAGGCCGAAGCCGTTGGCCGCACGCTCCGCGATCCGGCCTGGAAGACGCGCATCGGCGAGGCCTTCCGGAAAAGTTGAGACCGCATCCGGTGACAACCAACCCAGACAGTCTCGACGAGACGGACGTCCCGGATCTGGTAACGCTGCTCGCGCGCGCCGCTGCCCGGTGGCCCGGCCGGGCGGCGGTCGAGTTTCCCGAGACCGGCGGATCCGCGACCTTCGCTGGATTCGAGCGCCGGACCAGTCAGGTTGCAAATGCGCTGATCGCGCGCGGCATAGTGCCCGGCGCGCGGGTCGCGCAGATGTTGCGCAGCCGGCTCGACTGGCCCGCCGCCTGGCTCGGCATCATGAAGGCCGGGGCGGTCATGGTGCCGGTCAATGCGTTCTACCAGCCGGCCGACGCAGGCTACCTCCTCGATCACGCCGGCGTCTCCGCCGTGATCTGCGAACGGGATCTGGTCGAGATCGTCGAGGAGGCAATTGCGGAAATCGCGCTGCCGGAGCCTCCGGCGCTCGGGCGAAAACATCTCGGCGGTCGAGGTCGAGGAGATCCTCATGCAGCACCCGGCGGTCGCACTCGCAGCCTGCGTGCCGGTGCCCGACGAGACCCGCGGCGACGAAGTGAAGGCCTATGTCGTGCTGAAGGACGGCGACGGAATCGAGGCGCCGGCGCTTGTCGAATGGTGCGCCGGCCGGATCGCTTATTTCCAAGGTGCCGAGATACTGGACCTTCCGTGAGTCGTTGCCCCGCACACCCTCCGAACGGGTGATCAAGAGCGCGCTCACGGCCGAGGTTGGCGATCTTCGCGGCGATGCCTGGGACAGGGCTTCCGGACAGTGGTTTGCCGCGCGCGAGCCTTGACCGGGCGGGGTGGCGGCGCTACATACCTGCGCTCCGCACGCCCCCAGTTTCCGGGCAGGTTTCCGGGCGGGCGCTGCGGTCAGGATGGCGGGTGTAGCTCAGTTGGTTAGAGCACCAGATTGTGATTCTGGGGGTCGTGGGTTCAATTCCCATCACTCGCCCCATTCCTCCCGAAAATCAGGGATTTGATGCCGGCTCCGCTGCCGGGGGCTCGCCTGTTCAGGCGGCCTTGTGCGCCTGGCGCTTGGCGTTCTCGGTGAGCTCGTCGAGGTATTGGCGCATTTCGAAGCCGATATATTCGGCCATTTTTGCCGTCCCCGCGACTTCGATGTTGGGAAACCTGCTTCGGAATGACGCGAGCTTCACCGTCAGGCCGCACAGCACGGATGCAATCTGGATGTGCTCGCCGCGGACGAGTTGCGATATCCGGTGGAAGTTGTCGGCTGAGATATTCTCCCACAACTCGACCGAGCTACGGTCGAAGGCATTTAGCTTGTTTCGGGTGTTCCGCTCGTGCTGGCGCATCAGAGAGATCGCCTGGTCGCAGGCTTCGGCGAGACGTGGGTCGTTCTTGACCTGGTAATTCTCCTGGATATCGCCGTAGACCGAACAGATGTCGGCAAAGCCCGCAGAGAATGTGTCGAGGCAGTGCTTGAAGTATGAAATCGAAAGGAAGATGTCGCCGTAGTCCTCGATGAAGCGCGGCACATCCATGAGGTCGGTTTTCAGGATCTCCGAGAGCTGCACCAGATTGCGCCGCGCCTGCGCCGGGTCGCCCTTCTGGAACATCTTCATGAGATCGGAGGCGTCGCGAATTTCAGTCTTCGCCGCGTCCTTGCCGAAGATGTGCGTGATCAGCGGGCGGGTAAACGTTGCCATATAGTCGGCAACTTCCTGCTTCTTCTTGTCCGAAAGTTTCAACTCGCTGAAGTCGTTCACCGGAATGTCATGCTCGCGCAGCAGAATCCGCAGCGAATACACGTCGTAGGAAGGCAGCTCGCCCAGCCCGCGCAGGATTTTCATGTCCGGATGCGCCGACTTTTTTGGCATGTCGAGGACGCAGTGAATCTCGTTGATGTCGTACTGGCCGCTTCCCGAGGTGCCGTCGTTGAAGAATTCGACGGCGCTTTCCATCCGCACGTTCTTCACGAGCTTGGCGCGCCGGAGCGTCGAACTCTCCAGCGGCAGCAGCGCGAGCGGCAGGATATGCAGCGAATCGCGGTCCGCGTCGAAGGACGCGTCGCGGTACCCTGTCTCGGTTTCTTTGGGCTTCTCTTCGAGAAGACTGTTGCCGTCAAGATTCATGGTTGATCCGTACGATACGTCGGTGTCTCGTTGTTCCCGCAGCCGCGTGCCGGCTGCCCTCGGTGGCCCCTTATTTATTACCGGGGGGAATTAGACACCGCGCGGCGATAATTTTTGGTAAATACCACAAGCAATTCACGCACTTCCGCCAGAAAGGCCAACGTCATGTTTTCTCCTGTTTTTCGTTTGATCCTGCCTGCGGTTCTCGGCGCTTCCGTGATGTTCAGCGGCCATCCCGCGCCCCGGCAGGCTGCGGCGCAAACTGCGAATACCGACGTCATGCTCGTGCTCGATGCCTCGGGCAGCATGTGGGGCCGGATCGGGGAGAAGACCAAGATCGAGATTGCGCGCGAGGTTGTGGGCGGGCTGGTCGGCGGCTGGGACGCGGGCACGAACCTCGGGCTGATGGCCTATGGCCACCGCCGCAAGGGCGACTGCGGCGATATCGAAACCATCCTCAAGGTCGGCAAGGTCGACCGCGATACCTTCGTCGACCGCGTGAACGGTCTCTCGCCGAAGGGCAAGACGCCGCTGACCGAGGCGGTCAAGCGCGCCGCGGCGGAACTGAAATACACGGAGCGCAAGGCGACGGTCATCCTGGTGAGCGACGGTATCGAGAGCTGCGAGGCGGACCCCTGCGATCTTGCCAACATCCTCGAGAAGACCGGCGTCGATTTCACGGCCCATGTCGTGGGCTTCGGGATCGAGGACAAGAAGGATCAGGAGCAACTCGCCTGCATCGCGAAGAACACGGGCGGGCGCTATATCAACGCGAAGAACGGCGGCGAGCTGAAAGAGGCGCTCGAGGCCGCGGCCAAGAGCCAGCCGGAGCCGGTGAAAAAGGCGCAGATCCGGGTCGAGGCGCGGGACAAGCCGCAGGGCACGGTGATTTCGTCGGGCCTGACATGGACGCTTGCGAGCGCCGATGGCAAGACCGTCATTGTCGACAAGCAGCAGGTTTCCTACCTCGCTCTCGAGCTCGTCGCGGGCGACTATCTGGTCACGGTGAGCGATGGCAAGACGACGGCGGACTACGGCTTCCAGGTGGTCGCCGGGGTCGAGGAAACCCACACCGTCGTGCTGGCCCAGCAGGAGGAGGCGAGTGTCACGCCGCCCGCCGAGGCCAGCGCCGGAAGCCGTTTCGAGGTTGCCTGGACCGGGCCGGACTACAAGAGCGACTACATCACGATCGTGCCCAAGGGCGCGGGCGACGGGGTGTGGACGTCCTACGCCTACACCAGCAAGGGGAGCCCCGCCGAGGTCACCGCACCTGACGAGCCGGGCGACTACGAAGTCCGCTACGTACGCGCATTCAAGCGCAGGGTGCTGGCCCGG
>JAJFFI010000222.1 GCA_021776755.1 Alphaproteobacteria bacterium
ATCACGACGACCGCGCGGCGCTCCGGGCGGTGTTTCCCGATGCCGGCTACCTTCCGGATGATGGCGTGCTGAACTACGTGATCGAAGACTATCCGCTGCGGATCATCGTGCTCGACACGATCGTACCAGGCGAACCGGGCGGGCTCATGGACGAGGCGCGCCTCGACTGGCTTCGTGACCGGTTGGCCGAAGCCTCCGGACGGCCGACGCTGATCGCGATGCACCATCCGCCGTTCGAGACCGGCATCCGCATCATGGATGGCATGAACTGCAAGGGCGGTGATGCAATGGCTGACATCGTCGCGGCCCATGACAATGTCGTGCGCGTGATCTGCGGCCATGTCCACCGCCCGATCCAGCGCGCCTGGGCGGGGACGATCGCGACGATCTCGCCGGCAACGTCCCTGCAGCTCAACCTTGAACTCGATCCGGACTCAGACCTCGGATGGCGCGCTGAACCGCCGGCGTTCATGCTGCATGACTGGCGTGAGGACGATGGCGGCCGGATGGTCAGCCACGTCTATCAGGTCGGCGAGTTCGAGCAGCTGGCCGTCTAGGCGCCATTCAGACCCGCTATTTCAGGATGCCCTTGAGGAGATCCTTGCCCTTGCGGATCGCGTCTTTGACGACCGAGCCGGTGCTGCCCGCGGCCCCGCCCAGGCTGCTACCCAGGGCCTTGCCGATGTAGGTACGCTCGATCGCCTTGTAGTCGGGCTGCCACTGGATATTGCTGAACGGGCCATAGACCCGCACCGGGATTTCGAGCCCGGACAGGTCGACCTTGCCGCCCTGCCCCTTGAGCGAAGAGACAAGCCGCACCTGGAGCCGCATGTCGAGAGACTGCTTCGGCAGATGCGCGGTTCCGCCGCCGCCAACCCGGAGCAGCGGCGACAGCATCCGGATACCGCTGAGATTGACCGCGCCTCCGGCATAGGCGTAGTTGCCGGACAACTCCGAAAAGTCGGTCTTCTGGTCGGGCGAGGACGAACGCGCCTTGTTGAGTGCGGCGAGCCTTGCAGGCACTTCGGCAATTTTCAGGGTGCCGAGGGATTTGCCGACATCGTCGAGCGCGCGGAACAGGCCTGCGGCGTTGAAGCCCCGGATTGCACCGTTGCGGAAATCGAACCGGCCGTTGCCGCGCATGTTGCGTGCGAGCGCGTCCGACGTCGTGCCGTGGCCTCGGAACTTCGCCGTCATGGAGCCCGTGCCCTCGAGCCAGTCCTTGCCCGAAAAGCGCCGGATGACCGGGCGCATCGGCACGCCGGCGATTTTGAGATCTGTCGTCAGACCAACCCCGGCCTTGCGCCCGTCGACACCGACCGTGCCGCCGATACGGCCGCCGAAGAGGCCGAAATCACTGATCGCGATCAACGCCTGGCCGTCTGCGACCCGCACGGTCATGACCCCGCCCTTCACGGTCTCGCTCGCGAACACGACCTGGTCGGCCCGGAAAATCAGGTCGGCGTTGAAGGCCTGCAGCATGCTGGCATCGATGGTACCGGCTTTCTCACCCGGGGACGCAGTTGCCGCGCCCGCGACATAGGGGTTGAGATCGAGCGTGCCGACGGCGAGATCGCCGTTCACGTACGGCAGCGAACCGGTCGCGTCGACCAGCATCTTGCCGGTGCCACGGATCTTGTCGAATGCAACGGTGGCGTTCGAGAAACTTCCCTTGGCACCTTCGAGGACCAGATCCCCTTCGATCGCGAGCGGGCCGAAAGTGTCGCCGCCCGACAGGATGGGGCTGCCGGCCCAAGCCGCGAGTTTCCGGATCGACGGCACATCGAGCGTCGCCTTGCCGCGCGCGATGAGATCCGCCTGCTTCTGGAGCGTGCCGTCGAGGGCCAGCGTCAGATATCCGGACGCCGTCGCCACCGTGAGCGCACCCTTGGTCTCAATGCCGTTCACCAGCTTGCAGGCGTCCGCGATCTCAACGCCCAGGCTCACCCGCTCGCCGTTCCAGAGCAGGCTGCCGTCGACCCGGATCGGCTTCTGGATGTTGGGAAGCGCGATGTCGACGTCGATGCCGCGTGCCTCGGTGCTGACCCCGTCGGGGCCCTCGTAGGTGATGGTGCCGTTGCGGAGCCCAACCTCGCCGAAACGGATCTGCTTGACCCCGAACCCGAGCTCGTCCGACAGCCACTGGGCGGTCGATTTCTCGCTGTTGCAGGTGCCTGCGGGGTTGGGGTTGGCATCGGCCGGCTTCGGGGCCGGGTCGGGTGGCTGCTTCCCGCTCGCCGCGCCGGCGACCGGGCTGTTGAAGATCCAGTTGGGGCCGGCGGCGGTTTTCTCAAGATGGATGACCGGGTTCACCAGGATGAACTTGTCGACGTCGACCTCGCCGGTGAACAGCGGCAGCAGGCGGACCCGCAGGAGCAATTGGTCCAGGGTCGCCATTTCGGTCCGGCTCGCGCCGTCGCGGTTGGCCATCGTGACGTCGGCGGCCGAGAGGCCCACCACCGGATAGAAGCTGACCGACACGTCGCCGCGGATGGTGAGCTTGCGCCCGGTCGATTCGAAGACCTTGCGCTCGATCTCGGCGCGATAGGTGTCGGAGGACAGGAACAGCGGTGCGGCGACGAGCGCCCCGACCGCGAAGATCAGGATGGCCCCGAGCGTGATCAGCGCACCCTTGAGCGCGCCACGCATGGCCCCCTTGCGGCGGGCCGGCGCGGGCCGGGACGGTTGATCGGCAGGAAGTTTCGCTCGTTCGGTCCGTGGCATTTGCCGTGGCTCCCCTTGCTGAAAAGAAACGGGCCGGCCGCCCCCACGACCGGCCCGTCCATTCTGTGGAGAGCTGGGCGGATAAAACAAGACCACCCGGGCAGTTCCTATCCCGTGGCGCCTCTTCAGCCCGGAGCGAAAAACGGGTGCAGCGCCAATATCGGAATGATCGGATTATGGTTCCGGAATGGGGCAAAAGTCGGGCCGATTGAAATGCGTTTTTCTGGCATCTCTCAAAGCGGAAGGGCGCAAATTTTTTCCCGGACGGGGGCGCCCAAAAAAAGAGGGGCGCCCGTTGCGGGGCGCCCCTCCATCCGTGCCGTGTAACCGGCCGCTATGAGATCATCCTTACTGGATGGTGATCTCGGCGCGACGGTTGCACTGGTTCGGAGTGCCGTCCGGGGTCGGGCAAGCCAACTTGGTCTCGCCGAACCACGTGGCGGTGATGCGCGAGGCATCGATACCACGGGACGTCAGATACTGCATGACCGAAGAAGCACGACGCTTCGACAGGCCGACGTTGTAGGCCCGTGAGCCTGCGGTGTCGGTGTGCGCGAAGACCGCAACACGGGTCGCAACACCGTCCTTGGCCGCAGCCACGACCTGATCCATGGTCGCAACGGCGTCAGGCGAACGGATGTTCGACTTGTCGAAGTTGAAGTACACGATGTAGCTCATCGCCTTCTGGTCAAACTGCATGGCGCGCTCGAAGCCGTCCTTGCAGCGGTTCAGATCGTCGGGCTGATACGGAGCATGCCCGGACGAAGCGGCCGAACGCCACCAGATGTCCTCGTGCTCTTCCTCAACCCAGCAGTCGAAGTAGGTCTGGGCGCGGGCCAGCTGGTCCGGATGGGACGTCTTGTGGCCCTCACCGAGAGCCGTCATCAGACGTGCACGGGCATCCTCAAGGGATGCGCGTGAACGGTTCGGCACCCACCAGTCGAAGAGACCGAGCATTTCGGGCTCGGGCTCCGCACCACCGGCCGAAAGACGGCCTTTCTGCTGGTAGATGTCGGCGTGTTGATGATCCGACTCGGCCAAGGCAATCTTGGCCTCCTCGACGTAGTACTTGTGCAGAGACTGCGAGAACGCGGACCCGGTCGGCTGCATCGCCGCAGTCTTGGCGATCTCCTCCGACACGAAGTAACAACCGCTGAGAGCGGCTGCGAGCGTACCCGCAATCACAGTCATTCCGAGTTTTTTCATAATTTCTCCCCGTCCTTTCGCTCTCATTCCGCTTCACCTTTGCGATCGCTGATTTGCCATCTGTTCGGTGTCACCGAATGAATAAAGTTCATACTTGTTAATTCAGTCCCCTGACCGTGGAAGCTCTCCACATCGGGCTCCGTCCTGGGTCGGACATCGACCGAATTGCCTCCTTTGGCTCGGACTCCAATGCCGGGACGAGCGGCATCAAAAACCGTTTACCAAGGACCAGTTTACGCGGGCGGAATACCGATTCCAACCCGGATTTAAGGATTTTGGAAATTTCCGGAAATCTGTTGCCAAATTGCCGTACCTTTTCACTCGTCCAACTCCGGTCGCCGGGCCCGAAAAGACCTGCCAACCATAATCCGGGCGGTCTGGAGCCGCCTTCCGTCCCGAGGAACCGGCCCCAGGCTGTTGCCCGGAGCCTGAACCTCAAGTGCCTTACCGCTTAACGAACCAAAGGCTCTAATGCAAGCGGCACTGCCCTTTTCCAGGCGCTTTTGCCGTCCCGGTCCATTCGCTTCGCCCGCCCCGGCGGCGCGAACTGCCGTCACCCTGCCCCAGAATCCTGAACACGGCCTTAACCTGGGTGATTCCACTGGAAATGAAGTGCCGGTTTCCGGTGGCGGTAACATCCCGGACAACCGCGCTGGCACCGGCCTCGGTTTTCGGCCAATGTGCCGCCGCGCCCGCCGGCGTCCTCTTTCGCACCGGAGCCCTGCCCCGCCATGATCCTGCCGCGCCTGAAAAAGCCGCACCTCGGGCAATACTTCGGGCATTGCGCCGCCATTGCCGCGATTGCCGCGATCCTGCTTGGCATTTCGCCGGCGGAGAGCCCCGCGGAGAGCGCGAAACCGCTTGCGATCGGGGCCGGGCCGTTTGCCGAAATGCCCTTCGATTCCACCACATTGGCTAAACTGCGGACGGCCGCGCGGAGCTATGTGCGGGTGCGGATCTACGACAAGAAATTCTCCCGCGACTACACCACCTTCGACTCCCGCGTGGTGGTCGAAGCCTCGGGCATCATCATCAGCGAGAACGGCCATGTGCTGACCGCGGCCCACATCGCGCGCAACACCGGGCTCGGCGCCCGGCTCGAGACGCTTTCGGGCCAGCAGATCGAGGCCACCATCATCGCCCGCGACCCCTCCCAGGATGTCGCCCTTCTCAAGATCGAGCCCTTCGAGGGCATGACCGCCGCCACGCTTGCGGCCGGCCCCCCACCCCGTTCCGGCACCCCGGTGCTCGCCATCGGCAGCCCGGCCGGGCGGCGCGGCGTGCCCGCGACCGGCCGCATCCTGCTGGACCGGAGTGCCACGCGCCTCGAATACGGCGCCTATGGATTCGACGACGCGATCGAGATCGAGATCGCCGCCGCCTCGCGCTATTCGGGCGGGCCGGTGATCGACACCAACGGCGAGGTCACCGGCATGATCGCGGCCTTTCTCAATGCCGACACCTCGAAACCCGGCTACCAGATGCCCGGCGTCGCGTTTGCGGTGCCGGCGGCGACACTCCGCGCCTATCTCGCAAAATGGGGCGCCCGGTAGCCCGCCGATTCCGTGGAAAGTGTCATCGTTTGTCATCAATTCCGGGCGCCGCCCGCCGCGCGGGATGTTAACATCGGCGAAGAGAAACCGCAGAATTCTGTGGATTTCGAATCGATTCCAGCGGAAATGTTAGCTTTTGTTGGCATTTCACGCTCCCGCCCAGGTAGGGGCCCGCCGAGGTAGGGGCCCGCCCAGGCACGGGCCCGGCTGGCGGCGGGTGTTGACTTCGGCAAGAAAAACATTGGATTTCCGCCGTTTTGCCGGCCGATTCTGCGGGAAATGTTAACATTTCTTATCATTTTCAATCGTCGCACGAAGTGTTTTGGGCCGCACATCGCTGACCCTAGTTTTGGAAGGCCAAGCCTACCCCGATACAAATCCCGAAGCAAGATTAATTACTTATTTAATGCTTATTTTCCTTAATACCGATCCATATTACGCTATCATTCCCCGACTCGTGGCTCGCCGCTGTCTTCCCGCGGCGCTGCGCGCGCCCCAGCCAGAATTCGAAAGGAACCCCCTCATGGTCACCAAGCTTCTTTCCCTCCGCTCAGGCGTTGGCCCCGGCGAAGA
>JAJFFI010000223.1 GCA_021776755.1 Alphaproteobacteria bacterium
GACCACCGGGCCTCGCTTGAGCCCGGCGAACTCCGCGAGATGATCGCCAAACTGCGGGATGTGGCCGCCATGTTGGGCGACGGCGAGAAAAAGCCCCTGGCCGAGGAGCTCGAAACCGCGGCGCTGGTGCGCCGGAGCTGGCACGCGGCGCGCGACCTCAAGGCCGGCACCACGCTCGCGGACGCGGATCTTGCCCTGAAACGCCCGGCCGACGGGCTGCCGCCGACTAGCGACATCATCGGCCTGCAGCTGGCGGCCGCCGTGAAGGCGGACCGGCCGATCCGGCAGGACGATCTCGCGGGCGGGTCATGCGGGTCTTGAGCGTGTCGTCGAGCAGGGCAGATGTCGGAGTACTGTCTCCCGTCTGGCGGGCGCTTGCCGCGCGCGATGACGTTGAACTGCACCTCTTCCTCACCGGCATGCATCGGGCGCCCCGCGCGCCGGCTGTGACCGGTATTCCCGAAACGGCAATCGTGCACGAAGGCGGCGCCGATCTTGGGGGAGCCGCCGACCGCGCGGCAAGCGACGCGATGGCGCGGATCGCGGCGGACTGCGGCAAGGTCATCGACGCGGTGGATCCGGACGTGATGCTGATTATGGGCGACCGCCTCGACATGATGCCGGCGGCAATGGCGAGCCTGCCCTTCAACACACCGCTGATGCATCTGCATGGCGGCGAGATCACCGAAGGCGCGATTGACGACCGGATCCGGCACGCGCTCTCCAAACTCGCGCATCGCCACTGTGTGTCGTCGGAAGGAGCCCGCGACCGGCTGATCGCAATGGACGTGGCGGCCGCACACATCACTTTCACCGGTGCGCCGGGCCTCGACACCCTGCGCGCGGCGCCGGAACTCTCAAAGGCGGATTTCGCGGCGCGTACAGGCCTGCCGCCGGAAGACGACTTCCGCCTGGTGACGGTCCATCCCGAAACCAATGCGCGCGATCCGCTGGCCCCGGTTCATGCCGTCCTCGAGGCGATGGCCGCCCGTCCCGCCCCGACCCTGATCACCGCGCCCAACAGCGACCCCGGCGGCGCCGAAGCCCGGGCCCTGATCGATGCCTTCACCGAGGCGCACGACTGGGCGGTCTTCATCGACACGCTCGGCCCTGAGCTCTACCCCAACGCACTCCGCCACGCGGCGCTGATGATCGGCAATTCCTCGAGCGGCGTGATCGAGGCGGGACTGTTTGGGCTACCCGTGATCGATGTCGGCGACCGACAGAAAGGGCGCGAGCGGGGTGAGAATGTTAGTGACGTGGCCGTTGACGCAGATGCGATTTGTGCCGCCATGGATCGACTGGCAGAAACGCCCAAGCGCTTCGCACCTGGCACCCCCTACGGCACCGGCGACAGCGGGCCGAAGGCGGCGGCGGCGGTGTTGAATTGGGCTGGTGCGGAACTCGTTGGCGGTGATAAGCGAGTTCAGGAACAAGCGAGACGATGAAGATTTTCCTTCAAGCTCACGCGCAATACCGTGGCATATATATCGGTGTCGCAACGCATCTCAAGAATGAACTCGGGGCGGAAATTCATCTCTTTACCGGGACGCCGCAAGATTCCGATTTCTATGCTCGAACGTACCCAGGCTTGTTCTCCTCGATCACTACGGCGCGCGCTTTATATGAAATTTGCCGTGAGCCGGTCATTGATCGCGATGAGGTGATTTCGGAAGCAAAAAAAAATGAGTCTGAACTTGGCGTTGGAATGAATGTCTTGGCCATGAGCGACAGACATCTTGGACGTGGATTTTCCCTTGGCGGATTTCGTCATCCGCGATCTCGAATTTCCGAGGACACTCAAAACATCCAGATGCTTAACGGATTCAACAAAGTCATTGATTTCTGGCGGCAGGAACTCACGGACAAGAAGCCCGATTTGATATTGAACGCCGGCAAGGTTCTATCCGTTCTTGCCCGTGTTCAGGATATTCCCGTGCGTATTTTGGCGGGTTCCCGATTTCGTAATCTTTACTATTGGGCGGTCAATGAATTCTTTGAGAATCCCGCGTTCGAAAAGGCGTACCTAGCAGCACAGCCCTGTGACGAACTCGAGTTGAGCGCGCCATATGACGCACATGTGAGGTTCCGGGCGCATTTCAGGAAAGAGGCGTCACTCTGGGGTACGGCCAAAGCCGTGGGCCTGCACATATCAAGCCATCTTTACTGGCACATCCGTCGCTACGACAAGGTCAAGGGTTACTACCTCAGGGAAAACATCCTCTATCTATGGCGGCGGTACCGGGCTGTCAAAGCAATGGCCAGCAGCAAACTTCCATCGTCAGCCGATTTTTCCGATCAGCCGTTTGCATTCTTTCCACTGGCAACCGAGCCCGAAACTGCGTTGCAGATGCTATCTCCTGAGTATCTCTACCAGCTGCCTGCCATTGCTTCGGTCGCACGCGACCTCCCAGCCGGCGCGGAGCTTGCAGTCAAGGAGCACTATGCCGCCGCAGGACGGCGGCCAGCTGACTTCTATGGCCAGATTTGCGATTTCAAGAATGTCCGGCTCATGAATATGGCCGAATTTGGCATGAAGGTGGTGGGCGCGAGCCGGGCCGTAGTGACAATTACCGGGAGCAGCGGGTTCGAGGCTGCGGCGATGGGAAAACCGGTTATCACCTTTGGCCGTCACAACATCTATAATTTCCTGCCGCATGTAATGCTGGTAACCGAC
>JAJFFI010000224.1 GCA_021776755.1 Alphaproteobacteria bacterium
TGCGGGCTACGACTGGGATGGCCTGACCAAGGCCGCAGGCAAGGCGCTGGGCGCGGCCAAACACGAGCAGCGCGCGAACCATGCCGTGCTGCGTGTGAAAGCCGATTTCGGCGCGGTGCGCGACTGGCTTGCCGGGAACCATCCCGAGGTCGGGATCGTCAGCTCCGGCGACACTATCGAGATCTACAAGGAGGTCGGACTGCCGGCGACGCTGGTCGAACGTTTCGTTCTCGAAGAGATGACCGGTACCCACGGCCTCGGGCACACGCGCATGGCGACCGAGTCGGCGGTGACGACGAAAGGCTCGCACCCGTTTTCGACCGGCCTCGATCTCTGCCTCGTGCACAACGGCTCGCTCTCAAATCATAACCGGCTGCGCGAGAAGCTGAAGAAGGCCGGCATCACCATTCAGACCGAGAACGACACCGAGGTCGCCGCCGGTTACATGACCTGGCGGCTCCAGGAAGGCGACACGCTGCGCGAAGCGCTGCAGTCGGCACTCAAGGATCTCGACGGCTTCTATACCTTCGCGGTCGGCACCCGGGACGGCTTTGCCGTGGTCCGCGACCCGATTGCGTGCAAGCACGCGGTGATGGCGGAGACCGACGACTGGGTCGCGATGGCGACCGAGTACCGCGCGATTGCCGGCCTTCCGGGCGCGGACAAGGCGAACATCTGGGAGCCCGCTCCGGGCGAGATCTACGACTGGAGCCACGCCTGACATGCCGGACCTCGATCTCCAGGCGATTGGCCTCACCGAGGTGAACCGCCACCTGCAGGGCCGCATCGAAAGCGCCAAGGGCGCCAATGAATGGGTCGTGCAGAACCCGATGGGCGCGCACGCGGTCGCGGTCGGCCTGATCGGCGCCCCGAAAATCACGGTCGCGGGCCACGCGGGCTTTTACTGCGGCGGCATGAACGACGGCGCCGAGATCGAGATCATGGGCCATGCCGGCCCTGGCGTTGCCGAGAACATGATGTCAGGCCGCGTCCACGTCCACGGCAATGCCTCGCAATCGGCGGGAGCTAGCGGACGCGGCGGCCTGCTGGTCATCGACGGCGACGCAGCGTCCCGCTGCGGCATCTCGATGAAGGGCATCGACATCGTCGTCGGCGGCCGGGTCGGCCACATGAGCGGCTTCATGGCGCAGCGCGGCAACATGGTCGTCTGCGGCGACGCCGGTGCGGACCTCGGCGACTCGATCTACGAAGCGCGCATCTTCGTGGCCGGCTCCGTGAAGAGTCTCGGCTCGGACTGCATCGAAAAGGAGATGCGCGACGAGCACCTCGAGACCCTCGCCGGATTGCTGAAAAGCGCCGGGATGGACAAGGACCCGAAGGACTTCCGCCGCTTCGGCTCGGCCCGAAAACTCTATCACTTCAACGTCGACCACGCGTCCGACTATTGAGCGACCAGGCATGACCATCGACCCCCGCACTCTCCGGACCTCCGCCAGCTTCCCGCCCGAAACCATCGCGGAAATTCAGCGCGCCGCCGACAAGGGCGTCTATGACATCCGCGGCCTCGGCGCCAAGCGCGAGGTGCCGACGTTCGACGATCTCGTGCTGCTGGGCGCCTCGGTCTCGCGCTATCCGCTCGAGGGATATCGTGAAACCTGCGACACCAGCGTCACCCTCGGCACGCGCCATGCGACCAAGCCGCTCGAACTGAAAATTCCGATCACGATTGCCGGCATGAGCTTCGGGGCGCTCGGCGCCAACGCGAAAGAGTCTCTTGGCCGGGGCGCGACCGCGATGGGCACCAGCACCACCACCGGCGACGGCGGCATGACGCCGGAAGAACGCGAATCCTCGGAAAAGCTGGTCTACCAGCTGCTCCCCTCGCGCTATGGCATGAACCCGGCGGACCTCCGCAAGGCGGATGCGATCGAGGTTGTTGTCGGCCAGGGTGCGAAGCCCGGCGGCGGCGGCATGCTGCTCGGCCAGAAAATTACCGAGCGTGTCGCCGGGATGCGCGACCTGCCCGTCGGCATCGACCAGCGGAGTGCGTGCCGGCATCCCGACTGGACCGGGCCCGACGACATGGAGATCAAGATCCGCGAGCTCCGCGAGATCACCGGCTGGGAGAAGCCGATCTACGTGAAGGTCGGCGCGACGCGCACGTCTTATGACGTGGCGTTGGCGGTGAAGGCCGGCGCGGATGTCGTCGTGGTGGACGGCATGCAGGGTGGCACGGCGGCAACCCAGGATGTGTTCATCGAGCATGTCGGCATCCCGACGCTGCCCGCGGTCCGGCTCGCGGTCGAGGCGTTGAAGGAACTCGACATGCACCGCAAGGTCCAGCTCATCGTCTCGGGTGGCATTCGCACCGGCGCGGATGTGGCCAAGGCGCTTGCGATGGGCGCCGACGCGGTCGCGATCGGATCGGCGGCCATGATGGCAATCGGCTGCAACGCACCGGTCTACGAAGAAGACTACGAGAAGATCGGCACCAAGCCCGGCTTCTGCCATCACTGCCACACCGGGCGCTGCCCGGTCGGCGTCGCGACCCAGGCGCCGGAGCTCGAGAAACGCCTCGATCCGGAACGCGGCGGGCGCTTGCTGAAAAACTATCTGACAACCATGGTGCTGGAGTTGCAAACTCTGGCCCGGGCCTGCGGCAAGTCCCACGTGCTGAACCTCGAGCCCGAGGATCTGGCGGCGCTGACGATCGAGGCCGCCGCGATGGCGAAAGTTCCGCTTGCGGGCACTGACTGGATACCGGGCGCCGGAGGATACTAGGCACCCGCCGCATACAAAAAAGACGTTAGAGAGGAAGGGGATTTGTCATGCCGAAGGACCTCGCCGAAATCGCGAAAAAGAAGAAGATCCGGTATTTCCTGATCAGCTTTGTCGATCTGTTCGGCGTGCTGCGCGCCAAGCTCGTGCCGGCCGCCGCCATTGCGGGGATGCAGAAGGACGGCGCGGGTTTCGCGGGCTTTGCCGCCTGGCTCGACATGACGCCCGCGCATCCCGACATGTTCGGCGTGCCCGATCCCGACAGCCTGATCCAGCTGCCGTGGCAGCCCGAGATCGGCTGGCTCGCGAGCGATCTCTGGATGGACGGCAAGCCGGTCGAGGCCTCGCCGCGGGTCGCGCTGAAGCGCCAGGTCGAGAAGGCCCTGAAAAAGGGCTACCGCATGAAGACCGGCGTCGAATGCGAGTATCACCTGATCGACGCCGACGGGACCGATATCTCGGACAAGCGCGACACCCAGGAAAAGCCCTGCTACGACCAGTCGGCCCTGATGCGCCGCTTCGACGTCATCAGCGAGATTTGCGACGCGATGCTGACGCTCGGCTGGGGCCCGTACCAGAACGACCACGAGGACGCGAACGGCCAGTTCGAGATGAACTGGGACTACGACGACTGCCTCCTGACCGCCGACCGGCACGTCTTCTTCAAGTTCATGGTCAAGACGATCGCCGAGAAGCACGGGCTGCGCGCGACCTTCATGCCGAAGCCGTTCGCGCATCTCACCGGCAACGGCTGTCACGCCCATGTTTCGGTCTGGG
>JAJFFI010000225.1 GCA_021776755.1 Alphaproteobacteria bacterium
TCGATGGACGACATCCGCCAGGGCATCGTCCACATCATCGGCCCCGAGCAGGGCTTCACCCAGCCGGGCATGACCATTGTCTGCGGCGACAGCCACACCGCGACGCATGGTGCCTTTGGCGCATTGGCCTTCGGCATCGGCACGTCCGAGGTCGAGCACGTGCTGGCAACGCAAACCCTGTTGCAGACGCCGCAGAAAAACATGCGCGTCACGGTCGACAGCGCGCTGCCCCCTGGTCTCACCGCCAAGGACCTGGTGCTCGCCATCATCGGCAAGATCGGCACCGCCGGCGGCACCGGGCATGTCATCGAATACGCGGGGCAGGCGATCCGCGATCTCTCGATGGAAGGCCGCATGTCGGTCTGCAACATGACCATCGAGGCGGGCGCACGGGCGGGGCTGATCGCGCCCGACGACGTGACCTTCGAATATCTGAAGGGCCGCCCGATGGCGCCCAAGGCCGGGGCCTGGGAACAGGCCGTCGCCTACTGGGAGACGCTGCCGTCGGATGAGGGTGCGAAATACGACAAGGAAGTCACCCTGGACGTCGCCGAGATCGCGCCGCAGGTGACCTGGGGCACGTCGCCCGAGGACGTGCTGCCGAGCACCGCGTCGGTGCCCGCACCTGGCGACGCGGTGGACGAGAACAAGCAGCGCGCGATTGCGCGCTCCCTCGAGTACATGGGGCTCGAGCCGGGCACGAAGCTGACCGACGTGCCGATCGACCGGGTTTTTATCGGGTCGTGCACGAACGGGCGCATCGAGGATCTCCGCGCCGTCGCTGAAATCGCGAAAGGCCGCAAGGTCGCGAGCACGGTCGGCGCGATGGTGGTGCCGGGGTCCGGTCTGGTGAAGGAGCAGGCCGAATCGGAAGGCCTCGACAAGATCTTCATCGAGGCGGGTTTCGAGTGGCGCGAGCCCGGATGCTCGATGTGTCTCGCCATGAACGCCGACAAGCTCGAGCCCGGCGAACGCTGTGCCTCGACCTCGAACCGCAACTTCGAGGGCCGCCAGGGCCGCGGCGGACGCACGCATCTGATGAGCCCGGCGATGGCGGCGGCGGCGGCGATCAAGGGCAAGCTCGCCGATGTGCGCGATCTCTAGCCGCGACCTGTAGATAACCATGCCGGTATCGGAACGATCGACGGCTTTCGGGCGCAGAATCGGCGCCTTCCTGATCGATCTGGTGCTGATGCAGTTCGTAACGGCCGCTGCCATCGGTGCGCTGTCGTGGCGCTCGGGGCTCGAATTCAGCGGCGATCTCGCGATGATCGAGAAGATCGTTCTGGGGGCGGGCATGGCCGCGGGGCTGCTCGTGATCTTCGCCTACGGCGCGCTGATGGAAAGCTCGTCTTGGCAGGGCACGATCGGCAAGCTCGTCATGGGCCTCCGCGTCGAAAGCGTGACCGGTGCACGGCTGTCGCTGGCCCGCGCGCTGGGGCGCAATGCGGTCAAGATGCTGTCGCTCGCGGGCTTCCCGCCGATAGCCCTGATGCCGCTGATGAACGCGCGGGGCGCGGCACTCCACGATCTCGGTCCGGCAAGCCGGGTGGTCGTGCCGGCGCCGGAATGACCTAGCCGGAGGCCCCGGCGTCGGTGCCGGACTCGGGTTTCCGCATCTTGTTGGCGGCGGCAATGATCTGGGCGCTTAACTCATCGTTCGACGCCTGCACCCAGCCGGGGATCAGGAAGGCGTCGATGAAGGCCCAGAAAAACAGCGCGCCGACCAAGAATGCGCCGAAGTCGGTCGCGAGCAACATCAGACCGGCGATCGTGCCGACGGTCATGGCAGCACCGGTGAGGACGCGGCCCATGTAGTACCGGTGGGCGCCCCAGACGCCGAGGAAGAACAGGAGCACGTAGGCGACCGACCTGGTTTTTTCCCCGGCCCGGTAGCTCACCACCAGTTCCGGCCGGTCGCCGAACGCGGCGTCGTATCCGGCCTGGCTCGAGGCCGCCACCGGTGCCGCCCCGCCGCCCTTCAGCCGCGGGCGCGGCTGGCCCGGAAGTGCGGGGAGCATGACAGGCTCGGGTCCGGCTTTTGGCTCCGGCCCGGGTTCCAGTTCAGGCTCCGGTTCTGGTTCATGCTTTGGTTCCGGTTCTGGTTCGGGCTCGGGCTCTGGCTCCGGTTTTGGCGGGGCGGCGGCGCGGGCGCGGGCCTCGAGTTCGTCGAGCAGGTCCCGGGCCGTCGTCACGTGGTTGCCGAAGAGCAGCGGCGCATAGATCCCCAGCGGCGCGTCGCCGACGGGGCGCCAGCGGGAGCCATCGAGGTACAGGGTGCCAGACGGCGAGCCTAGGTCGCTGACGGTCACGGTCTTGCGGTCGTCCGCGATCTCGAGGTCGGCATGGCGGCGCGCGACCGAGGGGTCGTCGAGTTCGATATCGGCGTCCCCGCCGCGGCCGATCCGGATGCGCTGCATGGGCGCTACTGTGCCGCCACCCGGCGGACGGTGCAACCGCGAGGAGCACGGCATTTCAAGGCCGTGCTGTGATGGTTCGCACAGTCCGCTATGCAGGGGCGGTGATAAACTGAAAAGATCGGGGAACGCTTCGATTTTTCGAAGTTCACAAAAAGATGGAGGTCTCAATGCAGTTCGAACATGCCGGATTCTGGCGTCGTGTGGTTGCCTATATCATCGATGCAATCGTGATTTCGATTCCGCTCTACGCCATCATGTTTCTCGCGGGCCTCGGTCCGCTGCTGATGATGGGCGGCATCGATCCCAGCACCATGACGCCGTCGCAGGAGCAGCAGCTTGCCGCCAGCATGGGCATCGGCATGCTGATTATCTTTCCGCTCGCGATCGTGCTGCCGTGGCTCTATTTCGCGATCATGGAAAGCTCGGGCAAGATGGCGACGCTCGGCAAGATGGCGCTCGGCATCATCGTCACCGACACCGAGGGCAACCGCATCTCGTTCTGGCGCGCGACGGGCCGCTACTTCGGCAAGATTGTCTCGGGCATCATTCTCTACATCGGCTTCATCATGGTGGCCTTCACCGAGAAGAAGCAGGGCCTCCACGACATGATGGCCGACACGCTCGTGGTCATGAAGGCCTGACGCCACGCGGCGGAGAGGGCGCGCTCTCTCCGCCGCATCCGACAGGATTGCTGACACTTGCGTGGTGATGGCGTAGAAAGCCCGCCAGTCAGGCCTAAACGAACCGACGGAGTTCTCGTGGACAAGTTTACCCAGTTGACCGGCGTCGCGGCGCCGCTCGACATGATGAATGTCGACACCGACATGATCATCCCCAAGCAGTACCTGAAGACCATCAAGCGCACCGGCCTCGGCACGGCGCTCTTCGCCGAGATGCGCTACGACGACGCGGGCAAGGAGAAGGACGATTTCGTCCTCAACCAGCCGGCCTGGCGGGGTGCGCAGGTCCTGGTTTCGGGCGACTACTTCGGCTGCGGCTCGTCGCGCGAACATGCGCCCTGGGCGCTGCTCGATTTCGGCATCCGCTGCGTCATCGCACCGTCCTTTGCCGACATCTTCTTCAACAACTGCTTCAAGAACGGCATCCTGCCGATCACGCTGCCGAAAGCGGATGTGGATGCGCTGATGGACGACGCCCGCAACGGCGCCAACGCCACCATGACCGTTGACCTCGAGAGCCAGACCATCACCCGCCCGGATGGCGGCGTGGTCTCGTTCGACGTCGAGCCGTTCCGCAAGCATTGCCTGCTTGAAGGTCTCGACGACATTGGCCTCACGATGAAGAAGGCCGAGGCGATCGGCAGCTACGAAGGACGCCAGCGGCTCGAGCAGCCCTGGCTGTGGGGCTGAACGATGGCGGCGGGTTCCAACAAGAAGCTTCTTGTCCTTGCCGGTGACGGTATCGGCCCTGAAGCCGTGGCGCAGGTGCGCCGGGTGATCGACTGGCAGGACCAGCGCCGGCATGTCTCCTTCGATATCAATGAAGGGCTCGTGGGCGGGGCGGCAATCGATGCCGAAGGCACGCCGCTGAAAGACGAGACCATGGCCGACGCGCTGGCCTCCGACGCGGTGCTGTTCGGCGCGGTGG
>JAJFFI010000226.1 GCA_021776755.1 Alphaproteobacteria bacterium
CCAACTGCCAGAAAGGTGCCAAGCGGAATGGCGCGTTCGGGATCCTTGAGATCGCCCGACATGTTGAGGCCCTGGGTGAAGCCCGTGATCGCCGGAAAGAACAGCGCGAACGCGACCCAGAAAAAGCCGCTGCTGTCGGAGACGGTGAGGTTCTCGGAGAGACTCGCCGGATCGTAGCTCTCAAACGCACCCCAGAAAAAGGCAACGAGCGAGGCCGCGACGCAAACCATGACGAAATACTGCAGCTTGGTCGCCCAGTCCGCCCCGATCCACGCGAAGACGAAGAAGAACAGGATCGCGCCTGCCGCAATCCATTGGGCGGTTTGCGCTCCCCCCAGGTCCCATATCGTGACCGCGACTTCGGCCAGACCCACTGCATAGAATGCGACACCGATCGAGATCGACAGGAACAGGATCAATCCCAGCGCACCGCCAAACTCGACGCCGAGCGTGCGCGAAATTACGTAATAGAAACCGCCGCTCTTGATCCGCATGTGGGTCGCGATCACCGCGAGCGACATTGATGTCAGAACCGAGATCAGGAAGCACATGCCCATGATGAGCAGCGCCTCCCACAGACCGACAATGCCGACCACGTAGCCGGTCCGCATGTAGAGAATGATGCCGAGGATCGTCAGGACGCTCGGCGTGAAGACCCCGCCGAAGGTGCCGAACCTGGTCCGGCCCGAACCCGTAAACATGCCGCCCGTCAGTCTTGCCTTTATCCGATGTAGCAACGCCCACCCCGCCGATTTGACCGCCCACGGCACATCCGCGGAACCTGTTTCGACGACTGTGCCCGCACCCGCGGTTCCGCCGCAATGTCATGGGGCAATCCGGAGAATTTCGCAGGTATCGTCAGGCAGCGTCCGGTCTGGCTTCCCGAATTCTCAGCCCCCGCCACCCTTCGGTTGCGGCGCCGCGAACCAGGACATAGAAGACCGGCGTGAAGACGAGGCCGAACGCAGTTACGCCGAGCATGCCGAAGAAGACCGCCGTTCCGAGCGCCTGGCGCATCTCCGCGCCGGCGCCGGTCGCGATCAGTAGCGGCACGACGCCGAGCGTGAAGGCAAAGGACGTCATCAGAATTGGCCGGAGCCGCAAACGTGCAGCTTCACGCGCAGCCTCGAACCTGTTGCGGCCCTCGTTCTCCAGATGGCGGGCGAACTCCACGATCAGAATCGCATTCTTTGCCGCAAGACCGATCAGCACGATGAATCCGATCTGGGTCAGGATGTTGATATCCATCCCCCGCAGCGCCACGCCGCCCACGGCCGACAGCAGACACATCGGCACGATCAGGATGATCGCAAGCGGCATCGACCAGCTCTCGTACTGGGCAGAGAGCGCCAGAAACACGAAAAGCACCGCGAGAGCGAACACATAGATCGCCGTGTTGCCCTGTTGCGCCTGCTGGTAGCTGAGGTTGGTCCACTCGAACCCGATCCCCGCCGGCAGCACTCTGGCGGCAAGCGCTTCCATCTTGACCAGCGCTTCGCCGGTGCTCGTGCCCGGAAGGCTGTTTCCGTTGAGCTCCGCGGCCGGGAACAGGTTGTAACGCGGGACCCGGTCGGGCCCTGCGATATCGCGGAACGTCACGATCGAGCCCAACGGCACCATGTAGCCGTCGGTACTGCGCGTGCGGAGCTTGGCGATATCCTCGACATTGAGTCTGAAACCGGGGGCGGCCTGCGCAGTGACCCTGAAGGTACGGCCCAGAAGGTTGAAGTCATTCACATAGGCCGAGCCGAGGTAGACCCGGAGCGTCTCGAAGACGTTGGTCGGCGGCACGTTGAGCATTTGCGAGCGCACCCTGTCGACGTCGACAAAGAGTTGCGGTGTGTCGACGGAAAACGGCGTGAAGACTCCGGCCAGCCCGGGCTCCTTGTTCGCTTCCATCGCCAGCCGGAACGTCGCCTCATGGAGCGCCACCGGGCCGCGCCCGCCGCGATCCTGCACCATCATGTTGAAGCCGCCGCCGGTACCGACCCCCCGGACCGGGGGTGGCGGTATGGCGATGATGAAGGCTTCCTGGATCGCTCCGAGTTTCTGCCGCAACTGCCCCAAAAGGAGGTCGGAAGTTTGTCCTTTCGGGAGCCGCGTTTCGAAATCTTCCATCACCGCGAAGATCGCACCGGCGTTCGGCGCATTCGTGAAGGTGGCACCGGAAAATCCGGCAAAGCTCGCCGTGTGGGTAAAGCCC
Source organism: Alphaproteobacteria bacterium (assembly GCA_021776755.1). Taxonomy (GTDB): domain Bacteria; phylum Pseudomonadota; class Alphaproteobacteria; order JAJFFI01; family JAJFFI01; genus JAJFFI01. The sequence continues at coordinate 2,204 of JAJFFI010000226.1, forward strand.
GGCGTTGAGAGAATGATCTTTTCCGTGCGCCGGATCACGTCGTCGGTGCGGGCAAGCGAGGCGCCCGACGGCAGCTGAATAGCCACGATGAGATAACCCTGGTCCTGCGGCGGGATGAAGCCGGTCGGCACCCGCGTGAAGGAGAACCCGGTCAACGCGATGAGGCCCGCATAGATCGCAAGCATGACCAGACCAAGGCGGAATGTCCTGGCGACCAGTTCGTGGTACCGGTGGGAAAGCCAGTCGAAACTCCGGTTGAAGCGGCCGGCGAACGCGCGAAACGGTTTGCGCCAGACAGGCACCGGCCCGCTGCTCTCTTCGTGGGCCTTGAACAGCAGGGCGCAGAGCGCGGGGCTGAGGGTCAGCGAGTTGATTGCCGAGATGACGGTCGAAACCGCAATCGCGACCGCGAACTGGCTATAGAACTGGCCGGTGATCCCGCCGAGGAAAGCCGTCGGCACGAAGACCGCGACCAGCACGAGCGCCATGGCGATGAGCGCTCCTCCAACCTCGTCCATTGTGCCGCGCGCGGCATCCCGTGGCGACTGGCCTTCCGAGATACGCCGCTCGACATTCTCGACCACGACAATGGCATCATCGACGACGATTCCGACGGCCAGAACGAGCCCGAAGAGGACCAGCGTGTTGATCGAAAAGCCCATCGCGGCCATGAAAGCAAAGGTCCCGATCAAGGACACCGGGATCGCAGCGATCGGGATGATCG
>JAJFFI010000227.1 GCA_021776755.1 Alphaproteobacteria bacterium
GAGATGTCTCTGCCAAACGCCCCACGCTCACCCGCACCCAAGATTGTATACATCTTAGAGCGATTTTGTATCCGGAGTCACCTGTTTCGGGGCTCTCCTCCGGCGCGGCGGCGGCAGCATTTCAGACGTCGAGGGCAATCCGGGTGTCCGTTGCGAGATCGACTTCCTCGCAGTTGTCACCGGGGCCGGCCCGGTCGACGACGAGGAAATCCTGCTGCGGGACCAGTACGAGAAGCGGGTGATGCCAGGTGTTGGTCCGGTACTGCACGCCCTGTGCGCCGGTCGCCCGGAAGCACCGCAGGGCGCCAGGCTCGGGCCGCTCGGCGACGACGACCAGCCAGTCATGGGCCGACAGCGGCATGAAGGCCTGCGAGCCCCGGGGATGGCGCTCGAGCATCGAGACGGTCAGCGGATCGGGGCGGCGGGTGCCGCGGAAGATCGACAGGATAGCCTGTCCGTCGGCGCCAGGATCGGCCGCGGCCAGCGCATGGAAGCGCGTGGTCGTGCCTTCGTTGATCTGGAAGTTCTCGGCGCCCTCAGTCTGCAGAACCTCGCCGAAGGGTTCAAACTCCCTGGCGGTCAGCGGTTCCGGTGTGAGCGCGGTATCGCTCATGCGGGGCGGCCCCAGATCCGGAGCCGGCTGATGCCGCCATCGGGATGAATGTTCAACCGGATATGGCTGACCGGCCCGAGATTGGCCAACTCACCCTGTTCGAATGTGTGGACCGCATCCGCCGAGAGTTTTTTCTCCCCCAGAAGCTCGGGCCAGAACATCGCCTGCACTGTGGCGGAAGCGTCCGTGCCCCAGTCCAGCCGGGCTGCCTGCAGCGAGGCGCGGTCGGGGACATTGCCCTTGAAATGCGCGGTATCGACCTCGACCCGTTCGACCACGCCCGGCACGGCCAGCTTCACGATCAACCAGTCATGGCCCGGCTCGCGCCGTCGCCGCGTCTCCCAGCCGTCGCCCATGAACGTCCCGCGCCCTTCGGTCAGCACCGCCGTGACATCGCCGTAGTGCGCGTCGTTGTAGGCCAGCACCCGCGCGCCGTTCTTGAACGCCGAAAGTTCGACCAGGTCGGGCCCGGTGAGGTCGGCGATCGGTTCGCCATAGACCCGGAGGCGCGCGATGCCGCCGTCGGGATAGATGTTTAACCGCAGCCAGCGCCAGGGCCCCTCCGCGCTCGCCTCGAAAAAATGCCGTGCCGAGGGGCCGAGATCCGAGGACGGGACAATCTCGGTCCAGTCGTCATCCCCCGGCTCTGCGTCGCTATCGGCGGCCCAGATCGACGCGGCGGGCGGGTAGTTGCCAGTGAAATGCGAGGTGTCGATATCGAAGCCGCGCACGGTGCCCCGGGCGCCAAGCCTGATCACGCACCAGTCGTGACCGCCGTCGCGCCGGCGCCTGGATTCCCAGCCGTCCATCCATTTGCCGAACTCATCGAACTTGTCTGGCAGAAAGACCGCTGGCGCATCGGCCAGCATCCGGCCCATCTCGGCGAAGGAATCGTCCGAACAGCGCACGGCCTCCGTCCCCATCCGGGGCGAGGCCAGATTGCAGGCGCCGCTTGCCCAGGCGGGCAACACGGTTTCGGGTTTCTGCGCATCGCTCATTGGTCAGTCCTGTTTCTTGCCGGCCGCGTTGGGGTCCGGGTGATGTTCGCGCCAGTGCCGCGCGATGTCGAGACGGCGCGTCACCCAGACCCGGTCGTGCGCGGCGATATGATCGAGGAAACGTTTCAATCCGGGGATCCGCCCCGGCCGTCCCAGCAGCCGCGCGTGCATGCCGACGGACATCATCTTCGGGAGCTCCGCACCTTCGTCATAGAGCGTATCGAAGGCATCCCGCAGATAGGTGAAGAAGTGGTCCGCCGTGTTGAAACCCTGCGCGGTCGCAAACCGCATGTCGTTCGCATCGAGCGTATAGGGCACGATCAACTGGCCGGGCTCGACCCGGCTCCAGAACGGCAGGTCGTCGGAATAATCGTCCGCGTCATAAAGAAAGCCGCCATATTCGGCGACCAGGCGGCGTGTGTTTTCCGAAGTCCGGCCCGTGTACCACCCCAGCGGACGGGTCCCGCAAAGCCGGGTCAGGATCTCCATCGCCTCGGCGATATGGGCGCGCTCGGTCGCCTCGGGCATCTGGTCATAGTTGATCCAGCGGAGCCCGTGGCTTGCGATCTCGTGGCCATCGGCCAGCGCCCGCTCGATGATCTGCGGAGCGCGCTCGGCGGCGGTGGCCACGGCGAACACGGTCAGCGGCAACTCGCGCTCACGGAAGAGATCCAGAATGCGCCAGACCCCGGCCCGGCTGCCGTATTCGTAGATCGACTCCATCGACAAATGCCGCCGGCCCTCGAAGGCCGCCGCCCCGATGATTTCCGAGAGAAAGATTTCCGACGCCGCGTCGCCGTGAAGGACGCAGTTCTCGCCGCCCTCCTCGACATTGAGGACGAATTGCACCGCCACGCGCGCGCCTCCCGGCCATCGCACCGCCGGCGGGTCGCCCGCATATCCCGTCAGGTCGCGCGGATAGATTTCGGTCACACTGCTCATTTTCGTTGTTCGGGGCACGCTGTCCGAAGGCGCATGGCACCGGCCGGCAGCTCACGTCGCGTGAAAGAATACAGAAAAATGCCAAATCGTATACAATTTGATGTGCGTGAGTTTTTTCCCCGCACGTGTAACCACCGCATTTCAGCTTTCCTTTGCCAGCCCGCGACCTTATGTTCCGGGCTGCTTCCAGATTTTGCGCCAGAAGTCGCGTTTGATCGCATGCGTTGCCGCCCTCCTGTCGGGGCCGCGCGGCCGCAATCACACTTTTTTTCAGAAAGCCGAAGACCTTGGACATCCGGAATATTGCCGTCATCGCCCATGTCGACCATGGCAAGACGACCCTCATCGACACGCTGCTGCACCAGAGCGGCACCTACCGCGAGAACCAGCAGGTCGAAGAGCGGGTCATGGACTCGAATGACCTTGAACGCGAACGCGGCATCACCATCCTGGCGAAATGCGCTTCCGTCGAATGGAAGGGCACCCTGATCAATATCGTCGACACCCCGGGCCATGCGGACTTCGGCGGTGAGGTCGAGCGCATTCTCAGCATGGTCGATGGCGTGCTG
>JAJFFI010000228.1 GCA_021776755.1 Alphaproteobacteria bacterium
TCGACTTGCCGGCGCCCGACAGCCCAGTGAACCACAAGACACCGCCCTGGTGCCCGTTCGCGGCAATGCGCGCATCGACGGGCACCGAATGATCGACATTGAAAATATTCTGCGACACGGGCTGGGCCGCGGCAAACGTGTCGGCCACGATACAACCGCCGACGTTCTCGTAGCCGTCGACCAGCACGCCCCGGCCCGTCCGCTGGAAGTCGGTGAATTCGTCGGCGACGATCGGGGCGCGGCTCCGCAGCATGACTTCGGCGACGCCATTGCGCTGCACCTCGACCGCGGTCCCGCCGGTCGACGACAGGTCCTCGACGTCGATCACCCGCTCGATCGCGGTCACCTCGACACGATGCACGGCGGTGCCGATCTTGAGCTTGAGGCGTTTGCCGGCAACCAGCGGCTCGCGTCCCAGCCAGAACAACCGCACCCGGAGTTCCTGGCTGCCGGCAACCGGATGATCCGCCGAGACCGCGACATCGCCGCGCACGACAAAGATCTGGTCGTCCAGCGTGAACGCGACCGACCGCCCCGCCCCGGCCGAAACCGGCGACGGCGTGTTCCAGGTCTCGATACTGGCGACCCGGGAGGTCTCGCCCGCGGGCGCGAAGCTCAGCCGGTCGCCGACCTTGAGCACGCCGCTCTCGATGCGGCCGGCAATGATGCGCCGGTCGTCGAACTTGTAGACCGCCTGCACGGGAAGCCGCAGGGCCTGGTCGCACGGCGGGGCGCCGACCTCGAAGGTATCGAGCATCTCGAGCACGGTCGGGCCTTCGTACCAGTCGGCAACCTCGGGACGGGCAGCGATGTTGTCGCCGTCGCGGGCGGAGACCGGGATCACGGCTTTCGCGTCGATTTCGAGACCCTTGAGGTAGCCGCGGATTTCCGCCTCGACCCGGCGGAACGTCTCTTCCGAGCGGCCGATGAGGTCGATCTTGTTGACCGCAACCGCGACCTGCTCGATGCCGAGCAGTTTGAGCAAATAGGCGTGGCGGCGCGACTGTTCGCGCACGCCCTCGGCGGCATCGATCACGAGGAGCGCCGCATCCGCGCTCGCTGCCCCCGTCACCATGTTCTTGAGGAATTCCTTGTGGCCCGGCGCGTCGATGATCAGATAGCCGCGCTTTTCGGTCGCGAACCGGATCTGGGTCGTGTCGATGGTGATGCCCTGATCGCGCTCTGCCTGCAGCGCATCGAGCAGGAAGGCCCACTCCATGCCGACGCCGCGCGCCTTGCACACCGCCCGGATCTCCTCGACCTTGGCCTCGGGCAGTGCATCGGTCTCATAGAGCAGGCGCCCGATCAGGGTCGACTTGCCGTGATCGACATGGCCCACGATGACGATGGGCAGGGTCTGCGATGAAGTTGTCTGGTCGCTCATATCGAGATTTCTCTGCCTGATCCCGTTTACATGTAGCCTGCGGCGCGCAGACGCTCAAACGCGTCCTCGGACTCGTGGTCCATCGCCCGGCCCGACCGCTCGGAAACCCGCGTCGTCGAGAGCTCCTCGATGATCTCGGCGATCGTCGCGGCATTGCTTTCGACTGGATGGGTGATGTCCTGGTCACCGAGCGAACGGTAACGTTTGCCGTCGCGGGCGAAATAGAGATCCACGAGCGGGATGTTCTCGCGCTCGATATAGCGCCAGATGTCGATCTCGGTCCACTGCAGCAGCGGGTGGATACGCACGTGGGTGCCCGGCGGAAAGTCGGTGTTGAATTGGTCCCAGAACTCGGGCGGCTGGTCGCGCACGTCCCATTCGGATTCGATATTGCGGGGACTGAACACACGTTCCTTGGCGCGGGTCGCCTGCTCGTCGCGGCGGATGCCCGCGATCACACCCTGAAAACCGAACTCGTCGAGCACGGCCCGGAGCCCCGCGGTCTTGCGGGCAGCGGACCGGGCGGCGGGCGGCAGCGACTGGTCGACGCTCTCGACCGGCGGGCAGTCGCGCACCACGAGATCAAGGTCCCATTCCTTCGAATATTTCTCGCGGAACGCGTACATCTCGGGGAATTTGCGGCCGGTATCGACGTGCACCAGCGGGAACGGCACATGGCCGAGGAAGGCTTTGCGCGCCAGCCACAGCATGACGTTCGAATCCTTGCCAAGCGACCACAGCATCGCCAGCGGTTTGATCTGGTGATACGCCTCGCGAAAAATGTAGATGCTCTGGCTTTCCAGCGCGTCCAGGTCGTTCATGTCGATCTCTTCTGGTCTCAGGTGCCGGCGGGCGCCGTATGGATGCCGCACTCGGTCTTGTCCTTGCCGGTCCAGCGGCCCGCCCGCGGATCCGCCCCGTCCGGGGTCCGGTCGGTGCAGGGCATGCAGCCGACCGACAGAAAGCCTTCCGCTTCAAGCGGATGACGTGGCAGGGCCCGGCGTTCGAATTCGGCTTTTATATCGTCCGGAGTATGGTCCGCAAGGGGGTTGATCTTCACCTGCCCCGCCACCGACTCGATGTAGCGGAGATCGATGCGCATGCCGCCCTGATGACGCTTGCGCCCGGTGATCCAGGCATCGAATGGCTTGAGGGCAGCATGGAGCGGCGCCACCTTGCGGATGAAGCAGCAGGAATCGGGCCCGCGCTGGAACAGCATCCCGTCCGGATCCTTCGCGGCGAGCGCTTTCGGATCGGGCCCGACGGAGCGCACATCCGTCAACCCGAGCAATTTCGTCAGCTTGTCGCGGTAGCGCAGCGTCTCACCGAAATGCTTGCCGGTCTCGAGGAAGATCACCGGCACCGACGGGTCCACCTCGGCGACAAGCGCAAGCAGAACCGCAGCCTCGGTCCCGAACGACGACACCTGCGCGACATGGCCCGGAAACTCCCATTTCAGCAAGGGCTCGAGCAGCGCCTGGCCTGCCAGGCCGTGATAGCGGGCGCGAAGGTCCGCCGCCCGGCCGTCGGCCCACAGGATGCGGTCGAGATCGTAGAGCGAGCCGTCGGAAACGGCAGCGCCGGCAGTGGCCTCTCTGGCTGGAAGCGACGTCATGTCGTTGTCCTTGTCCAACTCACTCGGCCGCCGCGCGCCGGTGGCGGAGCGCCAGCGCGGGCACACGGCCGTCGCCGGTCGGCTGATACCACATGGAGAATTCGTTGATCGCGTCCTTCCACTGGGCGGCAGCCCCGGCGTCAGCAACCTCGAATGCATCGAACCCGCATCGCTGCAGATAGAGGAACTGGTCGCGCAGAACGTTGCCGGTCGCGCGGAGCTCACCCGTAAAACCAAGCCGTTCGCGCAGGATGCGTGCCTGGGAATACGCCCGCCCGTCGGCGAACGTCGGGAATTCGAGCGTCACTACCTCGAACCTGTCGAGC
>JAJFFI010000229.1 GCA_021776755.1 Alphaproteobacteria bacterium
CGAGTCCATGGCCAGGACGGCGATCGGCCGCGCCACACTGGCGCCCCGCGAGGGCATGGCGGGCGAAATTCCGGAACTCCGGAAACCGCCCCGGCTGACGATGGCCGACATGAGCGGCATGCCCGGCATGGCCGGCATGGACCACGGCTCCGGCGGCATGGCTGGCATGAACCACGGCACCGGAGGAGCCGGCGCGGGGCACAAAATGCCTGACGGCACCGTCATGAAAAGTCCGATGCCGAAAGCAGAAGGCGGCAAGACGGCTGGCGGGGGACACAAGATGCCTGACGGGACCATCATGAAAGGTCCGATGCCGAAGGCAGAAGGCGGCCAGACGGCTGGCGGAGGACACAAGATGCCTGACGGGACTGTCATGGGGAGCGCCATGACCAAAGCCGACGCCTTTTACGCAGCCGGCAGTGGCCTCGTGCCGACTGCGGCGAACGGCGGCAAGTTCCTGTCCTATAGCGACCTCCGCGCCCAGAAACCGCTCTACCCCCACCGCACGGCAACGCGCGAGATCGAGCTCCAGCTGACCGGCAACATGGAGCGCTACATCTGGTCCATCAACGGCGTCAAATTCGCCGACGCCGAACCGATCCGGCTGAAATACGGCGAGCGGGTGCGCTTCAAGTTCGTGAACACGACCATGATGACCCACCCGATGCACCTGCACGGCATGTGGTCGATCCTGGATGTCGGCAAGGGCAAATGGAACCCCGCCAAACACACCGTCAGCGTGGCGCCCGGGACGACCGTCTACATGGAGGTCGAGGTCGATGCGGAAGGCCAGTGGGCGTTCCACTGTCATCTGTCCTATCACGCGGACGCCGGCATGTTTCGCAAGATCGTCGTCGAGGGCGGCCCGAAGCCCAAGGAAGCCGCGCTCAAATCAAATTCGGGGGGCTGACCGATGCGGCAGATACACACCCTGGCAGGCGCGTTCGCGCTTGCCATCTTCAGTGCGACTCCGGCGATGGCCGAGCCGTTGGTCTGGGGTATCCAGGTCGAACAGCTCGAATACCGGATAGGCGATGACACGGATGTCTTCGCCTGGGATTTCGATGCCGTCGTTGGCACTGACGAATTCAAACTCGTCTGGCGCAGCGAGGCGGAATTCGCATTCGAGGAAAACAAGTTCGAAACGCTGGAAAACCAGATCCGGGGTCAGGTCCCGATCAACCGTTTCTTCGACGCGGTGGCGGGCATTCGGGTGGACGGACCTGATGTCCCGACCCGGGTCTATGGCGTGCTCGGAATCCATGGACTGGCGGAACAATGGTTCGAGATCGATGCGGATTTCTTTGTCTCGAAATACGCGTCATTCAGGTTCGAGGTCGAGTACGAAGCCCTGATCACGAACCGTCTTATCCTGACACCCAGCGTGGAATTCACGCTTCCGTTCACCGACGATGAGGAAAACAGTATCGGCGCGTTCGGGCCGAAACTCGAAGTCGGCGCGAGGCTCAGCTATGACCTGATCGACCGGGCGGTCTCGCCCTATGTCGGGGTCCACTATGAACGCGTGTTCGGCCGAAGTGCCGATTTCGCCCGCGACGATAACGAGAGCGAAGATGCACTTTTCTTCGTCGTTGGCGTCAAGGTTATGTTCTAGGCGCAGCTCTCCCGGTCAGAGATCCGGCGCGTTCGCTTGCAACTGCGGCGTGCCGGATCAACCGAGGGATGCCTTCAGGCCGTCCCAGTACATCTTGTGCCAGCCATCCTCGAGGTGCGGCTCCTGGTCCGCGGGATGTCCGGACTGGTCGAAGCCGATGCGCGTGCCGCCGTCCTCGGCGGCAAGCTCGAAACGCACGATCGAGTAGAGCCCGTCCGGCCAGTTCCCCGCCCGCCAGGCCTGCACGACCCGCTTGCCGGGCACGAGTTCGATGTTGCGCCCGGTGATCATGTCGCCGAAGCAGGAGAACGCGCCACCGGCCTCCGCGTCGATGCTGGCCGGAGCGCCGCCGGAAAATTCGCTGAAATGTTCTGCGTCGGTGAGCGCCCGGTACACCTTGTCCGGGCTGGCCTCGATCTTGATTTCCTGATGTATCGGCATCGTTTCGCTCCTGCGGGTCTCTTTTCATCTGTATGAATTTATGTAACCATTTGATTACGCGTAGAGTCAAGGCTCCGCCGCGGCCACATGCTTCCAGTGGGAGACCGATATGCCCCAGTCCCGAGCCACCGCCGTTCCCGAAGGAGACGCCGCATTGGACCGGATCTTTCATGCGCTCGCCGACCGGACGCGGCGGGCGCTGCTGGCGCGTCTCGCAGAGAGCGGGCCCGCCCGCGTGAACGACCTTGCCGAGCCTTTCGCGATGTCGCGGCCGGCGGTGTCAAAACACATATCGGTGCTCGAGCGCGCCCGGCTTGTGGAGCGGAGTATTGACGGCCGCGTGCATCGCTGCGCGCTTGACCCCGCCCCGCTGCGTGCCGTCGATGGCTGGCTGAAAAGCTATCGGACGTTTTGGGAAGACTCCCTGCACAGCTTCGCCCGCTATGCCGAGGCCGAGGCCGCCCGCGACCGCGAGGAGGACGAATGACCCGCGCCCGAGTGGCGGACGGCGCGACACCCGCCGCAGACCGCCTCGTCGTCCGCCGCAGAATTGGTGCGCCCGCGGCCTGGCTCTTCGAGGCCTGGACCGAACCCCGCCATCTCATGCGGTGGTGGGGGCCTGCCGCCGCGAACTGCCCGGCCGCCGAGGTTGACCTGACCAGAGGCGGCCGGTTCCGCATCGCAAACCGCTTTGCCGACGGATCGGAGGTCTGGATCACGGGCCGCTATGTTCAGATCGACCCGCCTGAACTTCTGGTCTTTACCTGGCAGATCGAAGGGCGCGACACGGCCGGCGAGCAGGTCACAGTTCGCTTTGAGCCCGCGGGCAACAGCACCGACGTGACCGTTATCCACGAACGCATCGCCGATGCCGCCGCCCGGGAGAGCCATGCGTCGGGCTGGGACGGGTGTCTGGGCGGGCTCGTGCAGTATGCGGCAAGCATGACCGGAGTCCGGTAACGCAAAGACCGCCTGCATCACGAAGATGCAGACGGTCTTGTTTGCACGTTATTTCAGGAACGCACGCCGGATTACGCGGCGCGATTCTCCGAGCGGCCGCGCGCGCGGTTGTTGCGACCGGGGCCGCCGTTCCGCTTCGGACCGCCCTTGCCGCCATTGCCGC
>JAJFFI010000230.1 GCA_021776755.1 Alphaproteobacteria bacterium
GGTGCTCTCGGTTCCGGGCAGCGTCCAGTCGCGGCCGTACACCGCAAGCAGAAACAGCGCGAGCACCAGCAGCTGCACATAGAACGCCCGCGAGCGCAGCATGCGCCCGAAACTGAAGCGCTGTTTCGGCGGCGGCGGCAAGTCGGTGAAGAAGCGCGCCGCCGAGACCTTGCGTTTGCGCGTCAGCGGCCGGCTCATGTAGAGCACGGCCAGCGCGCCAATCCCCACAGCGATGAGGATCAGCGGCGTCACGCGTCTCTCCGGAACAATCGGCGCAGCACATCGTCGCCATACCAGCGGTCGCGGAAGAAGGCGCCCGCGTCCCAGGTTTCCTCGTCTGCGGGCCACTGCCAGTGCGTGACATCGAGCCCGCCGTTCTGCAGCTGCGCCCGCTGATCGGCCTTGTAGAGATCGATTTCGCCGCTGATCCGGCTCAGCAACTCTTCCTCGCCAAGCGCCTCGTTCTCGCCCTTTGGCAGGCCAGGCCCTTCGATCTGCCAGCGCCCGCCGCGCAGTGCTGCCTGCTCCATCGGCCAGCTGTCGAGATCGACCAGGATCACCCAGCGCCATCCGTCCTGCGCCCGCGAGATCGCGCGCAGCACGTCCTGCGCCTCGCCTTGCGTCCAGTAGAGATCGGTGATGATGACCCAGACTGCAGCAGGCGGCAGGGCCGCCAGCAGCGACGACAACCCCGGCTCGCCGCTGCCGGGCCCAGACTCCAGCAGGTCGCGCGCGAACTTCGCCGAGCCACCCGCCGAATTGCCGCCGCGCAGACTGACCGGCCCCCGCACATCGGCATCGAACAGCCGGTGCAGCACCACTTCGTCGCCATAGGCGCCGCCGATCACGGCAATCGAATGGGCAAGCCAGGCGGCGATGCGGAGCTTCGGCGCGGCCTCGGGCAGGAACATCGTGCCGCGGAGATCGACCGACACCGCCACCGACACGTTTTCCTCGGCGCCAAAGGTCTTCACCACAAGATCGTTGATCGTCCCGGTCCGGTGCGACACCCGCCAGTCGACATAGCGGAAATCGTCGCCGGGCACGTATTCGGCATAATCCCGGAACTCCAGACTCTGGCCGCGGCGGCGCTGCAGATGGCGGCCGACCTGGGTCGCCCGGTGGCGCTTGCCGACATCGACCCGGTAGCGTTCCAGCTCGGACAGCGTCAGCGGGAAGCCCGCAAGCCCCGCACGCACCGGTCCGGGATCAGGCGCAAGATCAGCCATCGACCTGCTGCTGCGGGCGCGCGATCGAGAGGCTCTCCCGGTACCCGTCGATATCGGGCGCGGTCGCGAGGATCAGGTCATCCATGAACTGCTCGCGCAGATCCTCGCTCCGGATCTTGCCGCCGCGCAGCGCTTCGCGCGCATCCGGGCGGTAGTGCGACTCCCAGTCGAAATCGAGTTTGATGCGGTGGCGGAGCGCGGGTTTGCTGACCGGCACCAGCGACTCGCCCACGGCGTGGGTCGCGCCATCGGTAAACAGCAGCGTCATCGCCTTGGCCGCGTTCAGCAGGGCAATGCCCGCGCGCGGGCCAAGGCCGAAGCGCATCGTGGCATCGGTCAGCCGCTTCACATCGTCCACCGCGCGCTGCCCCAGCTTTTCGATTGCGCCCCATTCCCGGTTAGTGGCCGCGATCATGTTGATGATATGCGCCTCGACCGTCGGCAGAGGCGGTATGTCCCTGATCTTGTCGGAGATCTCGGCGTGGATCGCCTGCGCCTGCGCCGTGTCCTTGGCGAGCTTGCCGGCGAGAGGGTTCTCGGGCGGGCCGCCGTCCTTCAGCTCGGTCGCCATCGCGCCGGTCACCTTGTGGAAGATCAGCCGCAGCGTGTCGTTCGGCGGATTTTCCATCAGGACCTTGAACATGAACCGATCGGCCTGCGCCTCGGGCAGGTCGTAGGTGCCTTCATGATCGATCGGGTTCTGGGTCGCCATCACCATGAAGGGCGCGGGCAGCTCCTCGGTAATTCCGAGAACCGTCACCTGTTGCTCGGCCATCGCCTCCAGCATTGCCGACTGGGTCTTGGGCGTCGCGCGGTTGATTTCGTCGGCCAGAACGATATTCGAGAAGATCGGCCCGTGGCGGAACTCGAACTTCGTCGAATTCTCGAAACTCGGCATGTAGGTGCCGGTGATGTCGGCGGGCATCAGGTCGGGCGTGAACTGGATGCGTTTGAAGTCGAGTTTCATGGCCTTCGAAAGCGCGTTCACCAGCGCTGTCTTGCCGACGCCCGGGTTGCCTTCGAGCAGCACGTGCCCGTCGGTGTAATAGGCCACGATCAGCAGCCGGATCACCCGGTCGAGGCCGAACATGGTTTTCTTGACCTCGGCCTCGATGGCCGCAGCATGGTCCCTGTATTGCGCGCTCATTCCCGGATCATCCCCCGCATCATGAAACCGTCATAGTATCGCCCCGCGCTGCCACGTGCGCGTCAAATCAATTGCCTGTACCGCCGCCCGATCCACCGCCGCCGCCCGGCTTGTTGCCCTGCCCCATCATGCGGGCGATCCACGCCGGCAGGATCTGGCGCGGCTGGCCCTTGCCCGCGGGCTTGCCCGAAACCTGGCCGGTCGGGCCGCCTTCCGGCACCGGGCCCGCCTCGCCGCCTTCGACCCGGCCCGCGCCGACCGGCGGCAGCGTGACCTGGACCTTCACGTCCTTGCCTTCGGGCGGAATGAATTCACGCGGCGGGCCGCCCGACTGGCCGCGCCCGCCTTGCGATCCCTCGACCTGCCGGCCCGCGCTGTTGCCCTGACCCTGGCCGCCCTCGCGCTCGCCACCGCCGCCCTGTCCCGGCCTGCCGCCGGCCCCGCCGCCAGCGCCGGCGGCACCCCCGCCGCCGCCCTCGGCTCTGGTACTTGTTCCGCAGTTGCCACCGCCGCCCGGGGCACAGTTCGAGCCGCCCTGGCCCTGCTCGGGGCCGCCACCGGCCTGACCCGCGCCCTGGCCACCGCCGCCACCGGAACCGCCGCCGCCCTGCCCGCCGCCTTCGCCGGA
>JAJFFI010000024.1 GCA_021776755.1 Alphaproteobacteria bacterium
CATACGAAAACTCAACTGATGAAGATCCTTGAAGCTACCGAGTCGGTGAGCGACTAATGCACCAAGAAATGGAGCGCTTATGACCACCCTTAAAGGCAAAACTCTTTTCATCACCGGCGCGTCGCGCGGCATCGGGCTTGCGATCGGGCTGCGGGCCGCGGCCGACGGCGCGAACGTCGCCATCGCCGCCAAGAGCGTCGAGCCGCACCCGAAGCTGCCCGGAACCATCTTCACCGCCGCCAAAGACATCGACACGGCCGGCGGCAAGGGGCTCGCGATTCAGTGCGACATCCGCGACGAGGACCAGGTCGAGGCCGCTATCGCGAAGACCGTCGAATCCTTCGGCGGCATCGATATCCTGGTGAACAACGCCTCGGCCATCAGCCTCACCGGCACACTCGAGACGCCGATGAAGCGCTACGACCTGATGAACGACGTCAACGCGCGCGGCACCTATCTCTGCAGCCAGAAGGCATTGCCGCATCTGACGCAGGCGGCGAACCCGCATATCCTGACGCTCTCGCCGCCGCTCAACATGAACCCGAAATGGTTCGCGCCCCATGTCGGCTACACCATCGCCAAATACGGCATGTCGATGTGCATGCTGGGCATGGCCGAGGAGTTCCGCGACGACGGCGTGGCGTGCAACGCGCTCTGGCCGCGCACGGTGATCGCGACGGCAGCCATCAAGCTGCTGCCCGGCGTGGATGCGAAGAACTGCCGCACGCCGGAAATTCTCGCCGACGCCGCCCACATCATCCTGACCCGCGACAGCCGGGACTGCACCGGCAACTTCTTCATTGACGATGAAGTGCTGCATACCGAGAACATCACCGACCTTGAGAAATACGCCCATTCGCCGGGCGAAAAACTTCTCACCGACATCTTCCTCGACGACTGACCCTGAAAGGGATCTCCATGGCCGACCAGAAAGTTGCGATCCTCACCGCTGCCGGCAGCGGCATCGGCGCCGCCTGCGCCCGGGCGCTTGCCAACGACGGCTGGCATGTGGCGGTGCAGTCGTCGTCCGGCAAGGGCGAAGCGCTCGGCAAGGAACTTGGCGGGATCGGGCTCACCGGATCCTATCTGGAAGCCTCCGCGCTCGAGGAGCTGGTCACGGCAGCGATGGACAAATGGGGCCGCATCGACGGCGTTCTCAACGGCGCGGGCCACGGCCCCAAGGGTCCGGTGCTCGAAATCTCCGACGAGGACTGGGTCAAGGGCATGGAATATTACATGCTCCCGGTTGTGCGGATGGCGCGCCTCGTGACGCCGATAATGGAGAAACAGGGCGGCGGCACGATCCTCAACGTCTCGACCTACGCGGCGTTCGAGCCCGAGGCGCTGTTCCCCACCTCCGGCGTGTTCCGCGCCTCACTCGCCGCCTATACCAAGCTCTTCACCGACAAGTATGCCGCCGCCAACATCCGCATGAACAACATCCTGCCGGGCTTCATCGACAGCCTGCCCGAGGCCGAGGAACGCCGCGCGCGGATTCCCATGGGCCGCTATGGCACCGCCGAGGAAGTCGGCAAGACTGCCGCCTTCCTGATGTCGGACGCAGCCGGCTACATCACTGGTCAGAACATCCGCGTCGACGGCGGCATCACGCGGTCGGTCTGACGCCGGGCGCGCCGGCACCGCACATGTTGTCAACGCCCGCCGAGGCCGCCGCCGCACTCGCCCGGCTGCCAACCGAAGACGCCGTCTCGATCCCGCTGCTGGCGCCCGCGGACCGCGCGCCCCACGCCGACGCGGCGAACGCGCTGACCTACCGTCCGGGAACGCCCGTCGTCGGCACCGGTGAAAAATCCGTCTATCAGGATTTCGAGATCACCATGGACGTGCCGGCGGGATGCCCACTTCGGTGGCTTCGTGACGATATCGAATCGTTCTTGAACGAAGCACTGGCGCTCTGCGACCCGCCGCTGCTCGATGCGCCACTCGGGCTCAACGACATGGTCGTGCAGCGCTATCACGCGGGATCGATCGGCATCACGCCGCACCGCGATCACATCCGCTACACGGGTCTCGTCGCGATCGCCGTGCTTGCCGGCGCCGGCCGCTATTGCGTTGCCGACGACCGCGCGGGGACAAATGCGCGCGACGTGCCGGGGGCGGCCGGGCGGCTTATCCTGATGCGCGCGCCGGGCTTCGCGGGGCGCGAAGACCGTCCGTTTCATTTCCTGACCGGCGTCGACGAGCCCCGCATCAGTTTCGGGCTCCGCCACGATACCCAACCGGAACGATAGTCCGTCGCACGGGAATGCAATCCCGGCATAGCCCGCGAAACCAGATCATGTTAGGAATTTCCCAAGTTCGATTCCAATCACCCTCGATTTCCTCAAAGACGGAAGGGTGGCGGGTTCAGACTTGACCAATTTGAACATGACAAATCTGGGAGACTGAAGTCATGGCGGGTGAAAACGACAAGTGGGAATTCTACCAGGATAAAAAGGGTGAGAACCGCTGGCGCCGCATTGCGCGGAACGGCCAGAACGTCGGCGCGGCCTGCGAGGGCTACACCAAGGCGTCCGATGCGACCGCGAACGCGGAGCGCCATGGCTACAAGAAGAACCCGAAGGGTCTCGGCAAGTCCGACACCTGGGAGATCTACAAGGACAAGAAGGG
>JAJFFI010000231.1 GCA_021776755.1 Alphaproteobacteria bacterium
GCGTTCCCTAAACGGAGCTCTGGCCCTAAGCAGGGCTCTTGACCACGCAAACGAAACGGGCGGCTCGCAGGAGCCGCCCGTTTACATTTCCAGCACGCCGTGTGCAGCACACCGGGACGGCTAGCGGATTTCGCGCGCCACGCGGAAGCCGATGTTGCTCGTCCGGATGCGCGCCTGCACCGGGAAGCGGTCGGAGAACCGCACGTCCTGGGGCTTGTCTCCCCAGGATCCGCCGCGCACCACGCGCTGGCTGCAGTCGCCGCCGTTCCGGGCCGCGCCATTGGCGGGAGCCCCCGCATACGACGGGTTCCAGCAATCGGCAGTCCACTCCCAGACATTCCCCAGCATGTCGTAAAGGCCAAAACCGTTGGCGAGAAAATTGCCAACCGGGGCGCTCTGCGGGAAGCCGTCCGAGCAGCTGTGCGCCTTCCATTTGAAGGTGTTCGCCGACTCGCCGACCTTGTCGTAAACGCTCGCATACTGGCAGGCGTTGCCTTCGCCCTGCCAGTTGCGCGACCCGCTTTGCCCGGCCCGCGCGACATATTCCCATTCGGCTTCCGACAACAGTCGATAGCGGACGCCGGTGCTCTGCGACAACCACTCGGCATATTGCAGCGCGTCCCGCCAGGTGACGTTGATCACCGGCCGCGAGCTCCGCCCCCAGCCTTCGTCGGCGGGGCGGTGATTGCAACGCCGCACCTTCACGCAGGCGTCCCAGTCATCGAAGGTAATCTCGTTCCGGCTGACCGCGAATTTCTTCGGGATCGAGACATTGCGCGGCGGGCCCTCGTCCTTGGCCGCGCCGTCCTGGCCGGGATTGGACCCCATCATGTAGCTGCCCGGCGGGATCACCACCATCTCGGGACAGGTCGAACAATCGCGGAACGTGTTGCCCGGCGGCAGTCCGCGCGCGTCGGCACGGCGCACTTTCGGCGTCCGCTTGACGGTCTTCCGGGCTGCCTTCGCCTTGGCGGCGGCAGCGGCCTTCCTGGCTTCTGCTTCCTTGCGCTTGCGCTCGGTCTCGAGACGCTCGAGTTCCTTCTGCTTGGCCGTCGGGCCCGACTGCGCGATCTGCGCGCCTGGCAACCCGTCTGACTGCGCGGGGATCGCAAATGCCACCGCGGCGATCGCAGTTCCGGAAACCAGAATTGCTTTCATCGACATCATTGTTTTGTCACCCCGTCCAGCGGTCTCGCGACCCTGAACCCGCTGATAAAGTCGCGGTCGCCGGGTTTGCCGCCGCCGCGCACGGCGACCCGCATGTCCTTGTCCGCGCTGATGAACGACCCACCGCGCGAAACCCGGTACTCGCAGGTCTGCCCGGCAGCCGCCATGCGCGCGCTGCCGTCCACCGGCGCGCCCTCGTAGTTGTCGAACCAGCAGTCCGACACCCACTCCCAGACATTGCCCAGCATATCATGGAGACCGAAGGGATTGGCCGGAAACGAGCCCACGGGCGCGGTCGACGTGTTGTCCCATTCGCTGCCGCATGTCTTGCACGAAGCATAGGCTGTCTTACCGGCATCCGCATTCGCGTCCCAGAACCGGGCAAGATCGGTCCCGCCCCGCGCCGCATATTCCCATTCCGCCTCGGTCAGCAACCGGTAGGGCTTGCCGGTCCGGGTGCGGAGCCATTCGAGATAAGCCTGCGCATCCTGCCAGCTGACATTGATCACCGGACGCACACCCTTGCCCCATCCCTTGTCCTCCGGCGCATATCCGGCGCAGCCGCCGGCGTCGACGCAGGCCTGCCATTCCCCGAACGTCACCTCGAACTTGCCGACAGCCAGCGGCTGCGGAATCGTGACCTGGCGTTGGGGACCCTCGGCAATTTCGCGGCCGGGCTCGTTGGTCGGCGATCCCATCTGAAAGGTCCCCGCCGGGATCACGACCAGTTGCGGGCACTCGGCACAGTCCTGGATGAGGGTTCCGGGTTTCGGGATTACAGGGGCTGCAACCTTCACCGTCGTGCCGCTCGCGGTGGGTCCGGTTGCGCCCGTCCCGGTACCTGACGCCGCTGTCGAACCGCCGCCGCCGTTGGCCGGCGGGCCGCTGAAGACATACCAGGCGCCCGCCGCACCGCCCGCGACCACAAGGGCTGCGAGGACGCCGATCAGCGCGGGGCTGGTGCGCCCTCCCGACCCCGAACGCGGCTGGCCGGTTCCGGACCGCTCCGGATGCCGGGAATCGCTGTCGCCCACCAGCATCGTGCCGCCCTGAACCGCGGCGCCCTGGGAGCCGGCACCTTGGGTCCGCTGCAGGATGGTCTGCGATGAATCGGCGCTCGGCGCGGCGCCTTCGCCCAGCAATGCGGGCAGCCATTCGTCGATACTTTGCGGCCGGTCATCGGGATGCACCCGCAGCGACCAGTCGATCGCCTCGAGAAACGGCTTCGAAAAAGCGTTCCCCTGCATTTCGGCAAGCGGCTCGTATTCGTCGTCGAGCGAGCGGTCGGTGGCATCCGGCGGCCGCAGGCCCGCCACCGCCTGATAGAGCGTCGCGCCCATCGCGTAGATATCGGTCCAGGGCCCCTGCTTGCCGCGCGACGAATACTGCTCGAACGGCGCGTATCCCGGCGTCAGCACCGCGGTCATGCTGCGCGTTTTCGACATCATTGCCTGCCGCGCGGCGCCGAAGTCGATCAGCATCGGCCCCGCACTTTCGCGGAGATAGATGTTCGAGGGATTGATGTCGCGATGGAGATACCCGAGCTTGTGGACCTCGCGGAGTCCGTCGAGTAGTGGCAACACGATCTGTTTCAGTTCCGTCTCACCGATCGAGCCGTCGCGCATCAGCATCTCGGCAAGACTCTCGCCAGCGTAATACTGCATCACCAGATAAGCGGTGCCGTTGGCGTCGAAATATCGCAGCACCGGGACGATATTCGGATGCTGGAACTGCACCAGGATCTTGGCCTCGTCGACGAAGCGCTCGAGCCCGTAGTGGAAGTCGTCTTCGTCGTTGGTGCTGATCGGGCGGACGGTGATGTTGTTCTGCCCGCGCATGACCATGCCCACTGGCAGGAATTCCTTCAGCGCGACCTGGCGGTCGATCGAGGTTTCGGTCGCCATGTAGGTGATGCCGAAACCGCCGGCGCCGAGCACGGAGTCGACGCGGTAACCCTCAAATACATAGCCCGCCGGCAGAGCATTTCCGTGTTCTTCGGTCATGTGCCGGTCAGGCCCCCTGGATAACGGCGAAAGCGCGGAAAAAAGAAGTCTGAAACCTAGCCTTGCGTTCCCTGCCGCGCAAGCAAGCCCGCGGGCCGCGCCGCGGCTGGTTCGCCGGCTTCGGTTTCGCCCGCTTCGGCCTGCAGCCAGTCTGCGAAAAGGTCCGCCTCCGGCGTGAGGTCCATCGCAGCCGGATACGTCAGAAAAAAGGCGCCGGGGGAGGAAATCGACGCCTTGAACGGGCGCACCAGGGCGCCGCTCTCGATCAGCCCGCCGATCATGCTGTGCCAGCCAAGCGCGAACCCCTGTCCGTCGACTGCCGCCTGCACCGCGATCACGTAGTTGTTGAAGTGCCGCGCCGCCTCGGGACGGTACTCGAGGCCCTGTTGACCGAGCCAGAATTTCCAGTCGACCCAGCGGTCGGCCACATGCACGTCGAGCAGCACACCCCCGGTCAGCCCGGATTCGCCGTCGAGGTTCGGACGGGACGCCAGATGACCGGGGCTGCAGACCGGATAAATCGTGTCGGCGAACAGATAGCGGCTCTCGAGTTCGGGCCACGTGCCCTGCCCGAACCGGATACTGAGATCGACATTGTCGACGCTCATGTCGATGGGTGTGTCCGAGATGACGTGGTCGACGCTCACATCCGGATACCGGGCCCAGAACCGCTTCAGCCGCGGGAGCAGCCAGAACGACGCCATCGCATTGGTGCTGCCGACCACAATCCGGGTGCTCGCCGGCGCATCACGGAAACCGGCAATGGCGGTCGCGATTCCGGTGAAACCGAGATTGACCGCCCCGAACAGAGCCTCGCCCTCGGGCGTTAGTTCGACCCGGCGATGCA
This sequence comes from Alphaproteobacteria bacterium, assembly GCA_021776755.1. GTDB lineage: Bacteria > Pseudomonadota > Alphaproteobacteria > JAJFFI01 > JAJFFI01 > JAJFFI01. Next base: position 4,018 of record JAJFFI010000231.1, read on the forward strand.
GGCGGCGGAACAGCAGTTTGCCGATCTCGGCTTCGAGATTCCCGATCTGGCGGCTGACGGCCGCCGGCGTCACGTTCAGTTCACCCGCGGCACGCTTGAAGCTCAACAGCCGGGCGGCCGCCTCGAATGCCGTCAGCGCCGTCAGGGACGGCAGGAGGGGACGAATATTCCGCATTACATCAGTTTACCTGAAAGTTGATTTTTTGTCGCGTTGACCGAACCCCCGATGGCACAGTACTGCTGATACGTTTTAGCGACACCGGCAGCAGGTCCAAGGCATTTTTGCCCCAATGCAGGAATCGAATAACCTGAGTTTGACCGAAACGGCGGGATTCGACGCGGCGCTGACCCGCGCGATCGAGCGCGTGATGGCGCCAATTAGCGAAGCCACCGGGATTCCAAACCCGTTCTACACCGATGCCGCGTTTCACGAGGCCGAGTATCAGCGCGTTTTCGCGCTGGGCTGGGCCTGCATCGGCGTCGGCGCCGACGTGCCGGAGCCGGGGGACGCGCTGCCGGTTACGTTCTTCGGCCGCCCGCTGGTCATCCTCCGCGACCGCACGGGTCAGGTGCGCGTCTTCCACAATGTCTGCAGCCATCGCGGCATGATGCTGGTGCCCGAGCCCGCGAGCCGCCTGCGGGTCCTGCGCTGCCCCTATCACCACTGGTGCTATGGCATGGACGGCAGCCTGCAGGCGACGCCCAATATCGGCGGCGCGGGCGAACACGAGCACGCCGACTTCGACAAGTCGAAGGCGGGCCTGCGCGAGGTCCGCACCGGGATCTGGTTCAATCTCGTCTTCGTCAACATGTCAGGCGATGGCGCCCCGTTCGAGGACTACATCGGCCCGCTCGCCGAACGCTGGAGCGACTTCAAGGATGTGAAGCTCGTTCATGGCGGCGCGGACTCGAAGGCCTCGCTCGAAATCAACGCGAACTGGAAACTCGCCATCGAGAACTTCTGCGAGAGCTATCACCTGCCGTCGATCCACCCGGCGCTGAACAGCTATTCGCGGCTCGAGGATCACTTCAACATCGATGTGCCCGGCCATTTCTCGGGTCAGGGCTCCCTGGTCTACAACCCGGTGCTCGCCGCCGACGGCCGCAGCCTGCCCTCGCACCGCGGCATTTCGGAACAATGGGAAACCGGCGCCGAATACGCCTCGTTCTTCCCAAACATGATGCTCGGCATCCACAAGGACCATTTCTACGTCGTCCGCCTCGACCCGGTCGCCGTCGACCGGACGGTCGAGCATCTCGACATCTACTATTTCGACGATGGCCAAGTGCGCGACGACAGCGACCTGCGGCGCGAGAACCTGAAGATCTGGACCACGGTCTTCCAGGAAGACGTGATGGTCGTCGAAGGCATGCAGAAAGGCCGCGCCTCCCCGGGCTTCGAAGGCGGCGCGTTCTCTCCCGTGATGGATGGCCCGACACACACCTTCCACCGCTGGATCGCCGAGCGCCTTGCCGGCAACCGGCCCCGCGTTTCCCAGGCAGCGGAGTAGCCACAATGGCATTTCCCGAAAGCGCCAAATTCGTGATCATCGGGGCCGGTATCCACGGCCTCTCGACCGCCTTCCACCTCGCTTCGGCCCTGAACGCCAGGGGCAATGGCAAGGGGTCGGGCGCCGACATCGTCGTCCTCGACAAGACCTCGATCGGTGCCGGGGCCTCGGGCATCGCCTGCGGCGTGGTGCGGAACAACTACTTCCAGCCCGCCATGCGCGAGCTGATGGCGCATTCGGTCGAGGTCTGGGAGAGCGACCCCGAGGCGCATTCGTATCACCCGGTCGGCTACATGCAGATCAGCCCGGAGTCGATGCACGAGGACGTCGCCTCAATCTACAAGCAACAGAAATCAATCGGTTACGAGTCGTCTTTCATTGAAGGTGAAAGCGACTGCAGGACCTACATGCAGGGCCTCTTCGACGACTGGCAGGCCCTGGGCATCACATCGGTGCTGCACGAAAAGCGCGGTGGCTATGCCAACAACACCAAGGCGCTCTACGGCATCGCCGGCAAGGCCGAGGCGCTCGGCGTGCGCATCATGACCGGCGTCGAGGTCACGGGTTTCACCTATGGCGACAACTCGGGTGCTGTCACTGCGGTCGAAACCGACAAGGGCAGTATCCAGTGCGACCAGGTCATCGCCGGCTGCGGCCCCTGGGCGCCCCGCATCTGGGACATGCTGGACCTTCCGAAGACCGTCGACATCAAGGGCGCCGACGGTCAAGTGCACAAGGACGTGCCGATGTGGAAGTACTGGTGCCTTGAGGAAGGCACCCTCGGCATCGATCCGGACAGTCACAAGACCAACGCCGGAGAGTTCCCGCC
>JAJFFI010000232.1 GCA_021776755.1 Alphaproteobacteria bacterium
AAGCACGATGCGGTGCAGGGCCTCCACGGCCTCGGCGCCCAACCGATGGCCGTAGCCTTGATAGGCGATGGTCGAGTCGGCAAAGCGATCCGAGATAACCCATTGTCCGGCATCGAGCGCGGGCGTGACGGTGCGGGCCACGTGCTCGATCCGGGCGGCATAGTGGAGGAGCGTTTCGGTCATCGGCTGCCAGCGGTCGGTGGCACCAGAGACCAGAAGCGCCCGGATTTGCTCCGCGCCTGGGGAACCGCCGGGCTCCCGGGTTTCCAGAACGTCGATCCCGGCGTCCCGTAGGCGCGCGCCCAGCAATTTCACCTGCGTACTTTTTCCCGCCCCTTCGCCGCCTTCAAAGGTGATGAAGCGGCCCTGGCTCAATTTGCCGTCTTCTCTTTTTCTTCGCTCGCAAATTTTTCGCCGAGCAGGATCTGGACCGCGGTCGACAACCTGCCGAAGAATCCGGCGGTTGCGACATCGCCCCCGGCAAAGAGCGGGTATTCGATTGAGTCCGTATCGGGCGCGCTGACGACGAGGGTCGCAACCTTGTCGCCCTTCTTGATCGGCGCCGGCAGCGGTCCATCGAAGACCACCGTGACCTTGATCTTGTCGCGCACCCGCCGGGGCAGCGTCGCTGTGATCTCGGTTCCGGTGACCAGCGGGACGGTCGAGCGTTCGCCGAGCCAGACCTCGGCGGTTTCGACCACAACGTCCTTGCCGAAGATCTTGAACGAGCGGAAGCGTCCAAAGCCGGTTTTCATGAGGGCCTTTGCGACATAAGACCGGCTCCGCACGGACTTAAGGCCGTTGATCACCAGGATCAGCCGCCGACCGTCCTGGACCGCCGAAGCCGCGAGCCCGTAGCCGCCGGCGCGTGTGTGTCCAGTCTTCAGCCCGTCAGCGCCGAGATTGTCGACGAACAGCAGCGGGTTGCGGTTGGTCTGCTTCCGCTTGCCATAGGTGAACGTGGTTTCCGCGAAATATTTGTAGTGGTCCGGAAAATCCTCGATGAGGCGCCTGGAGAGGATCGCAATGTCCCGCGCCGTGGAATGCTGGCCCTTCTTGGTGAAGCCCGTCGCGGTCATGAACACCGTGTTCTTCATGCCGAGCTCGGCGGCCATGGCGGTCATTTGCGCGGTGAACTTCTTCTCGGAGCCCGCCATGCCCTCGGCGAGCGCCAAAGCCGCGTCATTGCCCGAGGTGATGATTGCGCCCTTGAGCAGGTCTTCGACGCTGACCTTCTCACCCTGCTTCAGACCCATGCTGGAGCCGCGCCGCCGCCCCGCGCGCTTGGAGATCGTGAACGTGTCGTTGAGCTTGACCTTGCCCTCCCCGATCGCGCGGAAGACGAGATAGACCGTCATCAGCTTGGTCATCGAGGACGGCGCCATCTCTTCGTCGGCGTTCTTCTCGAACACCACCTGGCCCGACTCGAGATCGATCAGGATGGCCTGTTTGGCCGAGGTTTTGATGGCGGCACTTGCAGGGGCCGCCGCCGCGATGGCAGCGAGGATCAGGAAGCAACGGAAAACGTTTCGCATGCGAATTCATCTGCTGGTTTGGTCACGGAATGGCTCGGCCCGCATCTTACGGCATGCCGCTCCGCTTCGCAGCCCCCAATCCCGGAAGCCGCCTAATTCGCGGGCCCCTCTTCGCGAGGCCCTATTCGCGAACGAGGTGCGCGGAGTTGTGTCCGTCGTCGATCAGCGCGGTCAGTGTCCGGTTTGCGTCGGCCTCGGTCCGCGCGGGCCCGACCCGGACGCGGTAGTAGGTCTGCCCCTTGATTCTGACCTCGACGACCCGGGCCGTGCCCGCGCCGCCAATCTGGTCGCGGAGCGCCTCGGCGTTAACCCGGTCCGAGAATGCGCCCGCCTGGATGAAATAGCGCCCACGCTTTGCAGCGGAACTCCGGCTGGTGGCGGATGCGACCTGGTTGCGGCCCGGATAGGCGCCGCGCTTGCGGGCTGCCCAGATGGTGCGGCGCGCCGCGTTGGGATTCGCCTGCTGCGCCTGAAGGGCTGCCTGGCGGCTTTCGTCCTTCAGGTAACGCACCCGCACGCGCGCGGTGCCGTTCTTGAGAAAGCCGAGTTTGCGCGCGGCCATGCGGGACATGTCGATGATGCGTTCGTGGGCGAACGGCCCCCGATCGTTCACGCGCACGCGGACCTTCCTGTTGTTGTCGAGATTGGTGACCTCGACGACGCTTGGCAGCGGCAAGGTCTTGTGGGCGGCCGTCATCAGTTCGGGATAAAAAGTCTCGCCGTTGGCCGTTGGCCGGTTGGCAAACTCGTCGCCGTACCAGGACGCGACGCCGGTACGGTTGTAATTCTCGTCGACCCGCGGGCGATACCAGCGCCCGCTGATGCGATAGGGATAGCCGATCTTGTAGACGCCGACCGATCCGCGCGGCGCCTGGCTTGTCGCCGGCGGATGTTTGCCGGGAGTAACCGACACGGTCTGGCTGGTGCGTTTTTGCGCGCAGCCGGCAAGTGCTGCGGCGACGGCAAGCACGAGCACGCTGCGCACGAGGCGGCGGCGTCCGGAGTAACTGGTCATGTCGGGCTCGGCCCCCTTGCTTGATACCTGGCGCATGTTTCTTGTTCCCCCAAGTATTAACCGAATTTCTTAACTAATCGTTAGTATTGACGCCCAGATCCTGAAGAAACGCGAAAATCACTCGTCCTTGAGTATTTCCTCGGACAGCAGCCCGGCGGCGAGCGCGAAGTAGTCCGACGGGTTCCAGCGGCGGATGACCTCGAAGTTCTTGTAGGCGATCCAGGCCGGACTCCCCTTCCCGTCCGGTTGCACGATGCGGCCGCGCAGTTTTCCCGAGGCGCCGGGAATCTCGACGCCGAGTTTGCGCCAGGCAGCGACGGATTTCTTGTTGTTGCGCGCAATCAGGCTTCGCCGGAACTTCTTCGGCAGAGTGACCGCCTGGCCCCAGGGAACGCCCTTCACCCAGCCGGCGCGCTTGAGGTAGTTGCCGGCCGAGAAGAAAACGTCGGCGTCCGTGCCCCAGATGTCGCGCCGCCCGTCGCCCGACCCGTCGAGTGCATAGGCGCGGAAGCTTGTCGGCATGAACTGGATTTGCCCCATTGCGCCGGCCCAGCTGCCGAGCATCTTGTCGCGGGCGATGTGGCCCTCCTCGAGAATGCGGAGGGCCGCGATCAGCTCACGCCGGAAATAGCGCGACCGGCGGCCGTCATGGGCGAGCGTCGCGAGCGAGCGGATGACGTCGAAGTCCCCCATCCGCGCGCCATAGCGGGACTCGACGCCCCAGAGGGCCGCGATGATCTGCGGCGGCACGCCGGTCTTTTCGCTCGCATCGTCGAGCATGCCGCGGTTGGAGCGGAAGTTGCGCCGGCCGTTCGCGACCTGCTCGTCCGAAACGACGAGCTTGCGGTAGCGCTCGAAGGTCCAGTCGAACTCGGGCTGCTTGCGGTCCTTCTCGATGACCTTGGGGTTCGGCGTGAGGCCCGCGAAGGCATCGTCGAGAACCGGCTTCGAGACCCCCCGCCGCCCGGCCTCGGCCCGCACACCGTCGAGCCATTTCTGGAAATTGCCGGCCGCGGCCGCCGGAGGGGTCGGGAGCAGTGCGGCGGCGCTGAACAGCGCTGCGGCGGCGAGCGGGGCAAACGTGCGGGTGCGTGTCATGAGCGCGGAGTATCCGGGTTATCGTGGCGGCAATGTGATCGCAATCCGTGATCGCGCCCTTGGGTCACGCGCCAGTTGCTTCTATATAACCGGTTCCGGTCGGCCTTCTCTATAACCGGTTCCGGCCGTAAGGCCCGTAACACAAGACACAGGATGGGTGGCAGAGCGGTTGAATGCACCGGTCTTGAAAACCGGAGGGGGCGCAAGCCTCTCGTGGGTTCGAATCCCACCCCATCCGCCAGTTTTCCCGCGCCCGCCTACTGACACGTGAAATTCACCGTGTCGT
>JAJFFI010000233.1 GCA_021776755.1 Alphaproteobacteria bacterium
GGCTTTATTCCATCGACCTCACCGGCGAAAACGAGCGCGAGGTGCTGACCCCCACCGACGCGTCCGATCCGGCCTGGTCGCCCTTGAATCCGTAATCTAACTACCGCAACCAAGTCCTGCACAGAAACTGCACGGGAATTGCGAAATAATCAGCTTGGTATCGTGAAAAGATACAAAGTATAAGCTGGAAAGATACCGGCACGTGCGAAGTTCCTTCATAATGGGGGAAATTCTTCCAACGGAGAGTGTGAAATGACCTTCAAGACTGTCCTCATTGCCCTCGTGGCCACGATTGCCTTGGCTGGCTGCCAGGCCAAGCAGAAGCAGGCCACAACGGGCCAGGGAACTGGCGGCGCCGGCGGTCAGCAGGCGGTCCGCACCACAAGCGACCGCGTGTTCTTCAATTTCGACAGTTCCGAGTTGCGGCCCGACGCCCGCGCCACGATCGAGCAGTGGGCGGCGATGCTGAAGGACTCCTCGGATACGCTGACCATCGAGGGGCACGCCGATGAGCGCGGCACCCGCGAGTACAACCTGGCGCTCGGCGCCCGGCGGGCCAACTCGGTTAAGAACTATCTGGTCGCCCTCGGCATTCCGACGAGCCGTGTGCGCACCATCAGCTACGGCAAGGAGCGCCCGGCCAACGGCGGTCACAACGAGCAGGCCTGGGCCGAGAACCGGCGCGGTGTGCTGATCCGCTGACGGCGTGCCGCATCAGGAATTCCAGGAAGGCGGGCCCGCATGGGTCCGCCTTTCCGGCTTTCGGGGCGGCGCACGTGGCCTCCATCCCCTGCCCCGCTGTCGCGTTACGCCTTGAAATGGCCTAAAAACCGGCCAAGAACGGGGAGACTGGCAAGAATGGGCGCAGGCTGGTTCCCCGCCGAACGACAACAAGAACGAGAGCACCGATGGCCACCCACCGCATGACATTTCCAAGGCCCGCCATTGGGGCAGGTCCAAGGACCGCCATTGGGGCAGGCTTGCTTGCCGCGGGCCTGCTGCTCGCGGGCCTTCCGGGCCACGCCGCGGGCCCTGCAGACGGCGAGGCACGTGTGGCTGCCCTCACCAGCCGGATCGCGCAGCTCGAGAGCGGTGTCGCCCGCGTCCGCACGGCGATTCCGGGCGCTGCCAAATCCCGGCCCATCAAAATCGCCCAGACCCAGGTCGCGCAGGGCTCGGCCCTGGCGCAGATGGAGCTGCGGGTCGCCGCGCTCGAGCGGGAGCTTCGCGATCTCACTGGCAAGGTCGAGGATCTCCGTTTCGAGACGCGCACGCTGAAGGACCTCGTCACCCGCCTGCAGTCCGACACCGATTACCGGCTCACCGAGCTTGAAGGTGGCAAGCCCAAGCCGCGCCAGTCGGCTGGCAATTCCGGTGGCAACGCGGGCGGCGGCTCCGCTCCGCCCCGCAGCGCAACCCGGTCGAACCCGAATCCAGCCACCGGCTCCGGGGGCAATGCGGGCGGCACAAACACCGGCGGCGGCCAGGTTGCAACCAAGGCCCCTCCGGGCGTGACGCTTCCCGAGGGCTCGCCTGTCGAGCAGTACCGCTATGCGACGGGCTTCCTGCGGACCGGCAATTTCGGCGAAGCCGAGGGCTACCTCCGGGCCTTCCTCGCCAAGCACAACGGCCACCCGCTCGCGGGCAACGCCCAGTACTGGCTCGGAGAGACCTATTACGTGCGGGGCCGATACGAGGATGCGGCCGTCGCGTTTGCCGATGGGTTCCAGCAGTATCCGAAGAGCGTGAAGGCGCCCGACAATCTGCTGAAACTCGGCATGTCGCTGTCCCGGCTCAACAAGCGCCGCGAGGCCTGCACGGCCTTCGGCGAGATCACCAAGCGTTACCCGAAGGCCTCGAGCGCGGTGAAACAGGCGGCGAGCTCCGAGCGGAGCCGGCTCGGCTGCTGACCGCGGCACCGGCGGTTTTGGCCGACCCGAAAGCGCCGCCCGCGCCGCCTCTCGGGCGCGCCGAGTTTGATCACCTGATGACCGCCTGCGGCCCGTTCGAGGCCGCACCCCGCCTCGCCGCCGCCGTCTCCGGCGGCCCCGACAGCCTGGCGCTCTGCCTGCTCGCCCGCGACTGGGCGCGCGAAAAGGGTGGCTCCGTCACGGCCCTGATCGTCGACCACCGCCTCCGGCAAGGCTCCGGCGCAGAGGCCCGGACGGTTCGCGACGGGTTGGCCGCCCTCGGCGTTGCGGCCGAAATCCTCACCCGCCCCGACGCGCCGCCAGAATCCGCCCTGCAGGCAGAAGCCCGCACCGCCCGCCACGCGCTGCTGGAACACTGGTGCGGCGCCAAGGGAGTCCTGCACCTGCTCCTCGCCCACCATGAAAACGACCAAGCCGAAACCGTCCTGATCCGCCTTGCCCATCGCAGCGGGCCCGGCGGACTCGCGGGCATGGCGCTGGTTTCGGAAAGCCGGCAGGTGCGGCGTTTGCGTCCCCTGCTGGGCATCCCCCGCGACCGCCTCCGCGCCACGCTCGAGGCGTCCGGGACCGGCTGGATCGAGGATCCGTCGAACACCGATCCGGCCTTCGAGCGCGTGCGGGTGCGCGCAGCCCTCGCCGACGCCCTCGCCGATGGCCTGACGGCGGCCCGCGTCGCAGGCTCGGCATGCGATTTCGGCCGCCGCCGCATCGAAACAGAGGCGGCAACGGCGGCACTGCTCGCCCGCGCGGTCATGCTCGACCCGGCAGGCCACGCCTGGCTCGATCCGCACGCATTCCGGTCGGCGTCTGCCGAGACCGCCGAGGCCGGGCTCGCCCGCCTGCTCACGACGGTCTCGGGCGCCCCCTACACGCCGCGAAGCGAGAAGATTGCGCGGCTTTGCGAGATGATCGTCTCCGGCGCGCTCGGCGGCGGGCGGACGTTGCACGGCTGCCGCCTCGTGCCCCGAAAGCAGGGCATTCTCGCGATCCGCGAACTCCGCCACGTCGCCGGGTTTTTTCCGCTTTCACCCGGTGAAACCGTGCTCTGGGATGGCCGCTTTCTGGTCGAAACGTCCTCCGACGCCCCAAAGGGCCTCGCCATCGGCGCGCTCGGGTGCGTCGACTGGCGCGCAACTGATAGCGCGCCCCCGGCCCGCGATGCTGACGCTATTCCCCGCATCGCCCGGCCCGTCCTGCCCGCCGTCACCCGCCGTGGCGGGCTCTGGCATGTGCCGCATCTTGGCCTGCAGGCCGGGCGTAGTTCCGGAGACAATGCCCCGTCGATCCGTTTCGCGCCCCGTAACCCGCTGACAACGGCGGGATTTAAGGTTGTTTTGCCCGCAGTTTAACCTATCTACAAAAGGTCCGTGATATAACCGTCTATAACAGCAGGACGCGTCAGATGCCGGGCTTGCAGGCAAGCCCCGCCCCGGCGCCGTCAATCTTCAGACAAGAGGCTGAGACCATTGGGTAATTTCGGAAAGAACATCACGCTCTGGCTGATCATCGGACTGCTGATGATCGCGCTGTTCAATCTCTTCAGCACCCAGAACACCCGCGAGCGCGCCGACGAGATGGACTACAGCGCCTTCCTTGAGAAAGTCGAGGCTGGCCAGATCGACAACGTGGTCATCGCCGGCAACAAGATCAGCGGCAGCTACGAAGGCTCCAAGCGCTTCGTCACCATGGCGCCGCCGGAAGACCCGGGCCTGATCCCGTTGCTCCGCAAGATGAAGGTTCCGTTCAAGGTCGAGCCCGAGGAAGAGCGCTCGCTGTTCATGTCGGTGCTCATCAACTGGCTGCCGTTCCTGCTGATCGTCGGCATCTGGATTTTCTTCATGCGCCAGATGCAGTCGGGTTCCGGCCGCGCGATGGGCTTCGGCAAGTCGCGCGCCAAGCTCCTGACAGAACGCACCGGCCGCGTCACGTTTGACGACGTTGCCGGCGTCGAGGAAGCCAAACAGGAAGTCGAGGAAGTCATCGAGTTCCTGCGCGACCCGCAGAAATTCCAGCGCCTCGGCGGCAAGATCCCCAAGGGTGTGCTGCTTATCGGCCCTCCAGGCACCGGCAAGACGCTTCTGGCCCGCGCCATCGCCGGCGAGGCCAACGTGCCTTTCTTCACGATCTCGGGCTCGGACTTCGTCGAGATGTTCGTCGGCGTCGGTGCCTCCCGGGTGCGCGACATGTTCGAGCAGGGCAAGAAGAACGCGCCCTGCATCATCTTCATCGACGAGATTGACGCCGTCGGCCGCCATCGTGGCGCGGGGTTGGGCGGCGGCAACGACGAGCGCGAGCAGACCCTTAACCAGCTCCTGGTGGAGATGGACGGCTTCGAGACCAACGAGGGCGTCATCCTGATCGCGGCGACCAACCGTCCGGACGTGCTCGATCCTGCGCTCCTGCGCCCGGGCCGCTTCGACCGCCAGGTCGTGGTGCCGAACCCGGACATTCTGGGCCGCGAGCAGATCCTCAAGGTCCACATGCGGAAGGTGCCGCTGGCGCCCGATGTCGACGCCAAGGTCATTGCCCGCGGCACGCCGGGGTTCTCGGGTGCTGATCTCGCAAACCTCGTGAACGAGGCAGCCCTCCTGGCCGCCCGTGCCAACAAGCGCCTCGTCACGATGCACGACTTCGAGTCCGCCAAGGACAAGGTCATGATGGGCGCCGAGCGCCGTTCGATGGTCATGTCCGAGGAGGAGAAGACGCTCACCGCCTATCACGAGGCGGGCCATGCGCTGGTCGGACTCTTCGTTGAAGGCAACGACCCGCTGCACAAGGTGACGATCATCCCGCGCGGCCGGGCCCTCGGTGTCACCATGAACCTGCCGGAACGCGACCGCTACGGCTACTCGAAGAAGGAGTTCGAGTCGCGGCTTGCCATGATGTACGGCGGCCGGGTCGCCGAGGAGATCATCTTCGGCGAGGAGAACGTCACCACGGGTGCCGGCAACGACATCCAGCAGGCCACTGGCATGGCGCGCCGCATGGTCACCGAGTTCGGCATGTCCGACAAACTCGGCGCCCGGCGCTACGAGGATAACCAGGAAGAGGTCTTCCTCGGCCATTCGGTGACCCAGCACAAGAATGTCTCCGACAAGACCGCCGAGATGATCGACGCCGAGATCGACCGCATCCTCAAGGAAGCCGAGGAGCATGCCCGGAAGGTCCTCAACGAGCACATGGACGACCTGCACGCGGTCGCCAAGGCCCTGCTCGAATACGAGACGCTGGACCGCAAGGAAGTCGACGCCGTTATCCGCGGCGACGAAATCCGCAAGGACGATCCGTCCGAGAAGAAGAGCGACGGCCGTCCGAAATCATCGGTCCCGTCCTCGGGCACAAAGTCGAAGTCGAAGTCCAAGCCCAAGAAGGACGACGGCGGCATGGAGCCTGAGCCCCAGCCCGAAGGGTAGGCTCTCCCGCCAGGCCGTCATTTCGACCGAGCGCCATGCGTAACTCGATGCTCATCCTGTGGCGCCGCCGAACGGCGGGCTTTCAGCCATGATCGCCCCCCGCAGCTTCGCCGGCGTATCCCTCGGCCGCCCGCGCATCATGGGCATCGTCAACGTCACGCCCGACAGCGTCTCCGACGGGGGCACGCATTTCGATACCTCGGCTGCCATCGAGGGCGGGCGGAACATGGCTGCGGCCGGTGCGGACTTTCTCGACATCGGCGGTGAGTCGACCCGTCCCGGCGCCGAGCCCATCGGGATCGACGAGGAACTCCGGCGCGTCCTGCCCGTCATCGAGGCACTCAGAGAGACCGGCAAGGTTATCTCCGTCGACACCCGCCATCCCGACGTGATGCGCGCCGCGGTCGAGGCCGGCGCGCAGGTGATCAACGACGTCACCGCCCTCAGCCATCATCCCGACAGCATCGCAACGGCAGCCGGGCTCGGCGTGCCGGTGATCCTGATGCACATGCTGACCGGCGACCCCCGCACCATGCAGGACGACCCGCACTACGACGATGCCCCCGTCGAGATCCGCGACTATCTCACCGCCCGCGCGGCGGCCTGCGAGGACGCGGGCATCGCCCCCGCCGACATCGCCATCGACCCGGGCATCGGTTTCGGCAAGACCGTCACCCACAACCTGCAGATCCTGAAACGCATGGAGGTGCTGACCGCGACCGGCTATCCGGTGGTGATCGGCGTCTCGCGCAAGGGCTTCATCGGCAAGCTCTCGGGCGAACCGATGCCGGCGAACCGTGTTCCGGGCTCGATCGCCGCCGGTCTTGCCGCCGTCGCCCGCGGCGCACACATCCTCCGCGTTCACGACGTGCCGCAGACCGTGCAGGCCCTGGCCCTCTGGCAGTCGGTCAAGGCGGTCGACGCTTAAGCCTCCGCCCCGACTCTGCTATAAGAAATCGGTATTTCCTTCCCAACAGCGGACTCGGGGTCGCCTGCCATGACGCGCAAATTGTTCGGAACCGACGGCATCCGGGGCCGCGCCAATGCTGGTAACATGACCGCCGAAGTGGCGCTGCGCGTGGCTATGGCGGCCGGGCGCTATTTCCGGGGCGGCGGCAACCGGCGCCGCGTCGTGATCGGCAAGGACACCCGGCTCTCGGGGTACATGCTCGAGCCCGCGCTGGTTTCGGGCTTCACGTCGATGGGCATGGAAGTGATCACCTTCGGCCCGATCCCGACACCCGCGGTCGGCATGTTGACGGCCTCGATGCGCGCCGATCTCGGCGTCATGATCTCGGCCTCGCACAACCAGTATTTCGACAACGGGATAAAGCTCTTCGGCCCCGACGGCTACAAGCTGTCGGACGAGATCGAGTCCGAGATCGAACGATTGATGGACGTGCCCGTCGAAGACGCGCTCGCCGAGTCGCGCCATCTCGGCCGCGCCAGGCGGCTTGAAGATTCCCGCGGCCGCTATATCGAATTCGTGAAGGCAACCTTCCCCGACCACCTGCGCCTCGACGGCCTCAAGATCGTGGTCGACTGCGCCAACGGGGCGGCCTATCGCGTTGCGCCCACGGTGCTCGAGGAACTCGGCGCCGAGGTCGTCGCCATCGCGGTCTCGCCCGATGGTTTCAACATCAACGACAACTGCGGGGCTACCGCCATCGACACCATGTGCCAGGCCGTCGTGACCCATGGCGCCGACCTCGGCATCGCGCTCGATGGGGACGCCGACCGGGTGGTGATGGCCGACGAGCATGGCGCCCCCCTCGACGGCGACCAGCTGATGGCGCTCATCGCCGGCACCTGGTTGGACGCCGGGCGTCTCCGCGGTAACGGCGTGGTCGCGACCGTCATGTCGAACCTGGGCCTTGAACGCCACCTCGAATCCCGCGGCCTTGACCTGATCCGCACCAGTGTCGGCGACCGCTATGTCGTCGAGCACATGCGGGCCAACGACTACAACCTCGGCGGCGAGCAGTCGGGCCACATCGTGCTGACCGACTACGCGACCACCGGCGACGGCCTGATCGCGGGCCTGCAGGTGCTTGCCGCCATCGTCGAGACCGGCAAGCCCGCGTCCGAAACCTGCCGCCTCTTCACGCCCCTCCCCCAGCTCCTGAAGAACGTCGAGTTCAACGGCGGCAAACCGCTTGACGACAAATCGGTCAAGGCGGCGATCAAGGATGGCGAGGCAGCACTCGGCGACACCGGGCGCCTGCTGATCCGCCCGTCCGGCACCGAACCTGTGATCCGCGTGATGGCCGAGGGCGACGACGACGGCAAGATCGAGCGCGTCGTCGACGACATCTGCGCAGCCATCGCCAAAGCCGCGGCCTGAGCCCGTGAAAGGCCGTGTCCTCATTGTCGCGGGCTCGGACTCCGGGGGTGGCGCGGGCATCCAGGCCGACATCAAGACCGTCACGGCGCTTGGCGGCTATGCCGCGACGGCGATCACCGCGCTCACTGCCCAGAACACCGAGGGCGTCCACGGCATCGAGGAAGTCTCGCCCACCTTCATCCGCCAGCAGATCGAAGTCGTGCTGACCGACATCGGCGCCGACGCGATCAAGACCGGCATGCTGCATTCGGCCGAGGTCATCGAGACCGTGGCCCGTGCGCTCGCGGATTTCGGCCCCGACATTCCGGTGATCGTCGATCCGGTCATGGTCGCGAAGGGCGGCGCAAAGCTGCTGCAGGACACCGCCGCCGAGGCGCTGAAAACGCAGATGATCGCAAATGCCGCGCTCATCACCCCCAACATCCCCGAGGCCGAGGTGCTGACCGGCCTCGCGATCGCCGATCTCGACGCCATGAAGCGCGCCGCCGCGGCACTCCATGCGATGGGACCCGGCGCCGTCCTGGTCAAGGGCGGCCATCTCGAGGGCGACACGCTCTACGATCTGCTGTCCACCCCCGACGGCGTCGATATTTTCGAAAGCACCCGCATCGACACCCGCCACACCCACGGCACCGGCTGCACACTGACGTCGGCCATCGCCACCGGCGTCGCCCAGGAATTGTCGCTGCAGGGCGCCACGGCGCGGGCCCGCGACTATGTGCTCGAAGCCATCCGGACCGCCCCCGGCTACGGCGCCGGCCACGGCCCGCTCAACCACGGGCATACGGTGAGGTCCTAGACCAGTTCCATCGCGCCTGACGGCCCCTGCTGGATCAGACCGGCGAGTTTGATGAGCCCGGCGCGCAGGTTGGCCGCCGATCCCGCCGGGCCGATGGCGACCCGCAGGGCGGAAACGCCGTCGGCCGGCTGGCCGATCGTGAACGCCGCCTGGGTCGGCACCGAGAGGCCCTGGGCGCCGGCCTCGGCACGGAAATCGGCCGCGCGCCAGACCGGCGGCAACTGCAGCCAGGCATAGAGCGCGCCCTCGGACATCCGGAAGTCGAGCCCGTCGAGGACCTCGCGCACGACCTCATGGCGGGCCGCAATCTCACGCCGGCGCGCCTTCAGGATGCGGTCGGCGCTGCCGTCGTCGATCCAGCGGGTCGCAATCTCGACCGCCAGCGGCGTCGCCATCCAGGTACTGGAGCGCACCGCCATGCGCGCGCTTTCGCGGTTGAGATCGGGGAGCGTCAGAAAACCCACCCGGAGTCCGCCGGCGACGCATTTCGAAAGCGACGTCAGCAGGATCGTCTGATCCGGGATCTGCACGGCAATCGGCGGCGGTGCGTTTTCCGGCAGGAGCCCGGTGATATCGTCCTCGATCAGGGTCGCGCCATGCCCGGCGATCAGGGCGGCGATCTCGGTCCGGCGCGCGGCGGGCATGATCGCGGTTGTCGGGTTCTGCATCGTCGGCACGAAATAGAAGCACCGCACGCCGCCGGTCAGCGCGTCTTCAAGTGCGTCCGGGCGCACGCCCTGTTCGTCCATCGCAATCGGCTCAAGCCGGAGCCCGAGCAGGTCGGCAAGTGCGGTGATGCCCGGATAGGCCAGTTCCTCGACCCCGAGCCGGTCGCCCGCCTGGGTACAGGCCGCAAGCCCGGCCAGCATTGCGTGCTGCGCGCCATTGGTGACGATTACCCGCTCGGCCCGGGTCTCGACGCCGCGCTTGGCAAACCATTGTACGCCCGCCTCCCGGTGCCGCAGCAGGCCGCTCGGCGAACTGTAGTCCAGAAGATCGGCGGCGATATCGGGTTCGGCCGCGATGGCCTTGAGGGTGTCGGCAAAAATCCCCGTTTCGATCGAAGTGAGCGGCGAGATGCCCGGCCCGAAATCGGCTGTGTCCCCGGGCGACACCCTTTTTTCGCGGTGAATCATGCCACTGATTGCAGGGTCGGGCTCGATCCCCCCCGGCCGCCAGTCGAGCCCGGAGAAGTGTCCGCGCCGTACGGTGTCGCGGACGAAAGTCCCGCGGCCCACCTGGCCCTCGGTCAGACCCCGGCGGTCGAGCTCCTGATACGCCCGCGTCACGGTGCCGACCGTGACCCCGAGCTTCCAGGCAAGGTCCCGATGCGTCGGCAGCTTCTCGCCGGCGCCGAGCCGGCCACCCTCGATCGTCTCCATCAGGGCATCCGCAATCGCCGCGTAACGCGGGCCGCTGCGGCTCTCAATGTCCGTGGGCTCTATTGTCATGGTGACAATGTATCAATTGACCCTCTTTTTGTAAAGCATTATACCCGTAATTGTCATGCAGTCAGGTAGACAATGTTGATCCAGAAGGAGAATTGAACCATGACAATGTTGCAAACAAGCGCACAATCCGCCGAAAGGCCTGTGCGCACCCG
>JAJFFI010000234.1 GCA_021776755.1 Alphaproteobacteria bacterium
GCTTCTGCAGATTGCCCAGGTGGATAACTTCACACTCCTCTGCCGTTGCCCGCTGATGCGCTCAACGTCCCGACATCCGGGCTTCTCTCCAGCCTTTTCATAGGCCCCACCCAGAAGACGCTCCGTCTCTCACCCCACGGACACCATGAATCTCCAGGAACTGAAATCCAAGTCGCCGGCCGATCTGCTGGCATTCGCCGAAAAACTCGATATCGAAAACGCGAGCACGCTGCGCAAGCAGGACATGATGTTCGCGATCCTCAAGCAGCTTGCCGAGAACGATCAGGCGATCTACGGCGCGGGCGTGCTCGAGTTACTGCAGGACGGCTTCGGCTTTCTGCGCTCGCCTGAGTCGAACTATCTGCCGGGCCCGGCCGATATCTACGTCTCGCCGAGCCAGGTGCGCCGCTTCTCGATGCGCACCGGGGACACCATCGAGGGCGAGATCCGCGCGCCGAAGGAAGGCGAGCGCTATTTCGCCCTGCTGAAGGTCAACCAGATCAACTTCGGCGAAGCCGAAGGCACCAAGCACCGGATCAATTTCGACAACCTGACGCCGCTCTACCCGGACGAGCGACTGACGCTCGAAATCGACGACCCCACCTACAAGGACATCACGCCGCGGGTGATCGACTTGGTGACACCGCTCGGCAAGGGCCAGCGCGCGCTGATCGTCGCCCCACCGCGAACCGGCAAGACCGTGATGCTGCAGAATATCGCGCACGCCATCGCGCACAACCACCCCGAGGTCTATCTGATCGTCCTGCTAATCGACGAGCGCCCCGAGGAAGTGACCGACATGGATCGCTCGGTGAAGGGCGAGGTTATCAGTTCGACCTTCGATGAACCGGCTTCGCGCCATGTACAGGTCACCGAGATGGTGATCGAAAAGGCCAAGCGCCTCGTGGAGCACAAGCGCGATGTGGTGATCCTGCTGGATTCCATCACGCGGCTTGCGCGCGCTTACAATACCGTCGTGCCGAGTTCGGGCAAGGTGCTGACGGGCGGTGTCGACGCCAACGCGCTGCAGCGGCCGAAGCGCTTTTTTGGCGCGGCGCGTAACATCGAGGAAGGCGGATCGCTCTCGATCATCGCGACCGCGCTGATCGATACCGGCTCGCGCATGGACGAGGTGATCTTCGAGGAGTTCAAGGGCACCGGCAACTCCGAGATCATTCTCGACCGCAAGCTCTCGGACAAGCGCACCTGGCCCGCGATCGACATCACCAAGTCGGGCACTCGCAAGGAAGAGCTGCTGGTCGACAAGGCGACCATGCAGAAGATGTGGGTGCTCCGCCGCGTGCTGATGCCGATGGGCGTCTCCGACGCGATGGAATTCCTGCTCGACAAGCTCAAGACGTCGAAGAGCAACGCCGACTTCTTCGACAACATGAACACCTGATGCGGTGTCGGGAATGCTTGCCGGTTTGACTGCACTTGTTGGTGCCGCGGTTTTTACCGGCGCTGCCATCTACATCAATGTCGCCGAACATCCGGCGCGCCTCGTCCTCACCAACGCCGCGCTGCTGCGGCAATGGAAGCCCTCCTACAAACGCGGCTTTGCCATGCAGGCGGGCTTGGCTGTTGTTACTGGTCTGCTCGGTATCCTGCAGTGGTGGCTCGCCGGCAACTGGCTATGGCTGGTTGGCGCCGCGCTGATCCTCGCGAACTGGCCTTGGACGCTCGCCGTGATCATGCCGGTCAACCGCAGGCTGATGGCAGTCGAGCCTGACACGGCGGACGAAGGGACGCGCGCCCTCATGATACGATGGGCGAGACTGCATGCGGTGCGCAGTGCGCTGGGCGCGGCCGCGACGACGGTTTTCCTGAACGCCGCCACAGGCTGACAAAGCCCGGCCTACACGGTGAAGACCGTCGATCCCGTCGTCTTGCGCCCCTCGAGATCTTCGTGCGCTTGGCGCGCCTCGGACAACGGATAGGTCTGCTTGACCTCGATCTTGACCGCACCTGAACCGACCACGTCGATGAGGGCTTCGGCGCTCTCGACGAGATCTTCGCGCGAGGCGGTGTAGGTCATCAGTGTCGGCCGCGTGACGTAGAGGGAGCCTTTTTGCGACAGAATTCCAAGGTCGGTCGGCGGGACAGGCCCAGAAGCGTTGCCGAAGCTCACCATCATGCCGCGGGGCATGAGGCAATCGAGGGAACCGTCCCAGGTGTCCTTGCCGACGCCGTCATAGACGACCGGCACGCCCTTGCCGTCGGTCAGGTCTTTCACCGCCGCGACGAAGTCCGTGTCGCGATAAAGGACCGTGTGGTGGCAGCCGTGGGCCTTGGCGAGCTCTGCCTTCTCTTCGGAGCCGACTGTGCCGATAACGGTCGCGCCGAGATGGTTGAGCCACTGGCAGGCGATCAGGCCAACGCCGCCGGCAGCGGCATGGAACAGGACCGTCTGGCCTTTCTCGACCCGGAAGGTGCGGCGGATGAGGTATTCGACTGTCATACCCTGAAGCATCATCGCGGCGGCGGTCTGGTCGTCGATGCTGTCGGGCATCTTGATCAGCCGGTGCGCGGGCATGAGCCGCGCCTCGGCGTAGGCGCCGAGCGGCGGATTGGCATAGGCCACCCGGTCGCCCTCCTTGAGATCGCTGACACCGGGGCCAACCGCCTCGACCACACCGGCGCCCTCTAGTCCGATCACGGCGGGGAGGGCCGGGACCGGATAAAGGCCTGAGCGGTGATAGGTGTCGATATAGTTGAGGCCGACGGCGGCCTGCTTCAGCCGGACCTCACCCTCGCCGGGATCGCCGACCTCGATATCGTCCCAGGACAGTTTTTCAGGCCCACCGGCCTCGTGAATACGGATTGCCTTGACCATCGATTGTCTCTCCAGATGTTCGGCGCGTCTGTTCGAGCGCCTGGTTGGTTGCTGAATTCCTGATGCACTCAGGCGAAGAGCTGTCCCTGCGCTGGTTGATATCCTTCAAGGTCGAGCAGCTTGCGTTTGGTTTCAAGCCCGCCCGCGCCCGAGTATCCGCCCGGCCCGGCACTGGCCAGGATCCGGTGGCAGGGAATGATCACGGGGATGGGGTTTGCCCCGCAGGCGTTGCCGACGGCCTGGGCCGCTGACGTGAGCGACTTGGCGACCTCGCCGTAGGTGCGCGTCTCGCCGTAGGGGATCGCCAGCATTTCCCGCCAGACGCCTTTCTGAAAGTCGGTGCCGGCGGGCGCGAGGGGCAGGTCGAAGGATTTCAGGTCCCCCGCGAAGTAGGCGTCGAGCTGACCCGCCGCTTCGGCCAGCAGGTTTGACCCGGGTGTGGTTGCACCGGCGTTGCGGCCCGCCCAGTTCAGCGCCGTGATCGCGCCGTCCTGGGTAACGACCTTGAGGCCGCCGACGGGGCTTGTCACGGTGCAGGAGTGCGGCCGGCTCATCCGGCAAGCACCTTGGCGAGCGCCGCGCTGTCCGTGACTGGCAGCGAGCAGCTCTGGTCGCGGCAAATATAAACGGTGGTGTTGCCCTCGGACATCGTCTTGCCCGCCGCCGGATGGCCCGCGGGAAGGCTGGCATCGGCCCCGAGCCGCTGCACGACGAGGTTCGGTGCGGGGCTTTGCACGAGCTCGCTGGCAAGTTCGCCGCCTGCCGCCGGATTGTCGGCGATCAGCACGGCTTGGACGGCATTTTGCAGCAGCTCGTTCGCATTGATCAGCGCCGAGATGCCGAAGACATTCTTCTCCAGCGTTCCGGAGAACGCCTTGATCAGCGCTTCGGCCCGGTTGCGGTACTGGGCATCGGCCGTCAGATAAAAGAGCTTGGCGAGCACCCGCACCAAAACCGCATTGCCCGAGGGCGTGGCGTTATCCTGGATCGACTTGGTGCGGACGATGACATCGGCGACGTCGTCGGCGCTGAGGAAGTAGCCACCTCCGTCAGCATCGCTGAAATGGGTCTCGATGGTCTCGACCCAGCCAGCCGCCTGTTCGAGATACCAGTCTTCGCCAGTCATCTCGTAGAGCGCGATGGCGGCGTCCGCCATGTTGGCGTAGTCGTCGAGGGTCGCCGGGTGCCGTGCGGCGTCGCCGCTCCAGCTGTGGCGGAGCCGTCCGTCGACCTGCATCGAATTGCTGACAAACTCGAATGCCGCGATTGCCGCGTCGCGTGCTTCGGGCAGGGCGAATACCGTGCCGCATTCGGCGAGCGCGGCGATCATCATGCCGTTCCAGTCAGCGAGCACCTTGTCGTCGCGTTCCGGGCGTATTCGGTCCGCGCGCCTGGCCAGCAGCTTTTCCCGGGCGGCGGCCAGCGAATGCTCCATTTCGGGCTCAAGCATCTGGGGGTGCGCGCCGCGGTTCAGGATCGACTTGCCTTCCCAGTTCCCGGCCGGGTTCACGTCATAGATGGCCCCGAAGGCCTCGGCCTCGGCGCCCAGCACATCGGCGATCTCCTCGGCCGACCAGACATAGAACTTGCCTTCCTCGCCCTCACTGTCGGCATCGAGCGTTCCGGCAAAGCCACCGCCGTCCACCACCATCTCGCGGAGCAGCCAGTCGATGGTCTCGCGCACGCGCTGGGCGTAGAGCGGCGTCCGGGTTTCCTTCCAGACCATGGTGAGCAGCTGCAGCAGCTGGGCGTTGTCGTAGAGCATCTTCTCGAAATGCGGCACCAGCCATTCGCCGTCGACCGTGTAGCGCGAGAAACCGCCGCCGAGATGGTCGTAGATCCCGCCCTGACACATGCGATCGAGGGTGAGCAGGGTCGCATCGAGGAACCGCTTGTCGTCGGTGCGCCGCCAGGTTCGATAAAACATCTCGAAGATCGCCGGCTGCGGAAACTTCGGCGCCGACCCGATGCCGCCGTAAACGCGGTCGACATGCCCGAGCAGGCTCTCGGCGATCCGGGTGGAAATATCCATCGAGATTTCCCCGCCCGGATCGGCGACGGACAACTGCGCCAGCGCCTGTTTGAGGCCAGTGACATTCTGGACGACCTTGTCCGGTTCGTTCTTGTAGATCGCGGAGATCTGCTCGAGCACCTGCTGGAAGCCGGGGCGGCCGTACTTGGGCTCGGGCGGAAAATACGTCCCGCCCCAGAAGGGCTCGGCGTCGGCATTCAGGAACATCGTCAACGGCCAGCCGCCCTGTTCGCCGAGTAGCGCCAGCGCGTGCTGGTAAATCGCGTCGAGGTCCGGGCGCTCCTCACGATCGACCTTGATATTCACGTAGCGCTCGTTCATTACAGAAGCGATACGATCATCTTCGAAACTCTCGTGCGCCATGACGTGGCACCAGTGACACGCGGCATAGCCGACCGAGAGCAGCACGGGCTTGCCGGTCTTGCGGGATTCCTCGAAGGCGGCATCGCCCCAGGCGATCCAGTGCACGGGATTTTCCCGGTGCTGCCGGAGGTAGGGACTTGATTCATTGCCGAGCTGGTTCGAGGTCATGTAGGGCCAGGTGATGAGACAGGAGGTGCCCGCCGAAGGGACGGGAGCCAAGAGTATAGAGGTTGGCGCGGCAATCTGTCGAAGGTAGGTTCCGTCAGCGCCACGCCTTCATACTCGCTACATAGGGCGCGGCTTAGCCGAGGCAACGGCCCTGGCGCGAAGATCAAAAATACGGAACACCGGACCAGACTTTCGATGAGCAAGACCGAAGACGATCCCCCGCAATTTTACGAGTGCCATGTCTTTTGCTGCACCAACGAGCGCGAGCCGGACCACAAGCGCGGGTCCTGCGCACGGCACGGCAGCGAGGAGCTTCGAGGCTACATGAAATCGGCTGCCAAGAAACTGCGGCTGCCCCGGACACGGATCAACACGAGCGGCTGTCTCGACCGCTGCGAGCTTGGGCCCTGTATGGTCATCTATCCCGAGGGTGTCTGGTATCACTACCGGAGCGAGGCCGACATCGATGAAATTCTCGAAACCCATCTCAAGAACGGCGGCCGGGTTTCGCGGCTGATGCTGAAGCCGGGCGATGTCCTGCCGCCCAGGACGTAGGCCGCGCCGGCCGCGCGCGCTGCTTCGATGACGAACGTTGTAGAGACGATTATCGCAGTCTCGACTGGCCCGGGTATTTCGGCGATCGGGATCATGCGCGCTTCGGGTCCGGGAACACCGGACCTCTACCAGGCACTCACCGGCCGCGCACACGGAACGCCGCGTCGGACCGTCCGCATCGAAGTGCGGGGACAAGATGGGCGCCTGCTCGATGACGGGCTCGGCCTCTGGTTCTCCGGGCCCGGAAGCTACACCGGCGAAGACCTCTTCGAGCTTCATCTTCATGGCAGCCCGGCCGTCGCCGCGGCGGTCATTCGGGCCGCACTTGCGACCGGCCTCTGCCGGATGGCCGACCCAGGGGAGTTCACCCGGCGGGCTGTGCTGGCGGGGAAGTTCGATCTGACCCAGGCGGAGGCCATCGGCGATCTGGTAAACGCGGAGACTGAAGCGCAACGGGCGCTCGCGGTCCGGCACAAGGACGGCGCGGTCGGCAAGCTTATCCAGGATTGGCAGGACCGGCTTACGGGCGCGCTCGCGCACCTCGAAGCTGTCATCGATTTCCCCGACGAGGATCTGCCCGCAGCGCTCGATTCCTCCATCCGCACCGAGCTTGAAACGCTTGCCGAGGATATGGCGCGGCATCGGGACGGCCGCGCCCGGCTCGAGAAACTCCGGAGCGGCTTTTCCATCGCGATGGTCGGGGCGCCCAATGCGGGCAAGTCGACGCTCCTGAACCAGTTGGCCAGCCGCGATGCGGCGATCGTTTCGGCCCGCGCCGGAACGACCCGTGACGTGGTTGAAGTGCAGCTGGAGATCGCCGGCTTTCCGGTCACCGTCGCCGACACTGCGGGATTGCGGGAGAGCGATGACGAGATCGAACGCGAGGGGGTGCGCCGCTCCCAAGTCCGCGCGGCAGAGGCGGATATCGTGCTGGCGGTTTTCGATCTCACGGCCGCGCCGGTTTTCGATCCGGCGAGCGCGTCCATTTGTGAGGGCGGGTCCTGTGTGGTCGTGCTGAACAAGGCAGACGCCCTTGCCGGGTCGCTTCCGGAGGTGCCCGGCAAGCTGGCGGCACATCCTGTATTCGTGACCGAGGCCGTCACCGGCGAGGGCCTCGGCCCACTAGTTGATTATCTTGGCGAAGCCATCGCGGCGCGGTGGGGGCGGGACGAGCCGCCGATGATCACCCGCGAGCGCCAGTGGGAAAGTGTGCGGGCCGCGATGGACGCCCTTGAGTCAGCCCTTGAGGCACGCGATGCGGAGCTTCGGGCGGAGGATCTGCGGATGGCGCTTCGGCATCTGTCCCGGATTGTCGGAACGGTCGGAATGGACGAAATCCTCGACCGCATCTTCCGGGATTTCTGCATCGGCAAATAGTGTTTCACGTGAAACACCGTGGCCCCGAACAGCCGCGCGAGGGCTTTGACTTCGCCGGGACGGCTCCATAGATTACGCGCCATGCAAAATGAGGGTCAGACATTCGACGTCATCGTGATCGGTGGCGGCCACGCGGGCACGGAAGCTGCGGCCGCCAGCGCCCGGATGGGCGCACGCACGCTGCTGATGACCCACTGCCGCGACACGATCGGGGAGATGTCCTGTAACCCGGCGATCGGGGGCCTGGCGAAGGGGCACCTGGTTCGTGAAATCGATGCCCTTGACGGGG
>JAJFFI010000235.1 GCA_021776755.1 Alphaproteobacteria bacterium
CGCCGTGAAATAGGCGTCGTCAACCTCGATCCGGTCGCGATAGCTGATCTTGAGCGCGCCCTCGCGGATCAGCAGGATATCGAGCGGCGGGCCGACGGACAGGTTCGATCGAACGGTCGAGTCCACCGAGATCAGTGCGCATTTGGCGGCATCGAGCAACGGGGTTGCCGACGCAATGATGCGGTCGAGCACGGGCTTGCCGTATTTGACCTCACCGATCTGGAAATACGGCGTGTCGGGCGTCGCCTCGATGAAATTCCCCGGCGTATAGACCTGGTAGAGCCTGGGCTCACCGCCTTTCACCTGGCCGCCGAGGATGATCGACGACTCGTAGTCGACGCCTTCGGCTTTCAGCGCCGGGCCGTCGGTGCCGAGTACATCGCGAAGGGCCGCCCCCACGGTGCGGGCGGCGGCGAACATCGAGGTCGCCTTCATCAGATCGTGCCCGCCGTTGTTATCGCCGAGCTGGCGCTGCAGCAGGCTGACGACCGACTGCGTCACCGACAGGTTGCCCGCCGTCAGCAGCACGAACACCCGGTCGCCCGGATGCTCGAAAACGAACATCTTCTGGAACGTGGAGATGCGGTCGACCCCCGCGTTGGTGCGGGAGTCGGAGACGAAGACAAGGCCTTCGTTCACCTTGATGCCAACGCAATAGGTCATGGGCCGCGCAGTTATGAGAGTGAATTTGCGGGCGGACACTACTCCTGGCAGAGAGCGGCGTCACGCGCATATGTTGGGGGGTTATTGCTGGACCTGGGACCCGGCCGCGGCCGCCGCAGGCGGCGCCTCGACGCGGCGCAACCGGACCTCGACATCCATGCTTTCCGCACCGCCGCCGATGCGCACGCCCTGGATCGGAGAGGCGTGCAGATAGTCGAAACCGGCCGCGACATGGACGTAGTGTTCGGTCGCCGAGACGCCGTTCGCGGGATCGAACGATACCCAGCCGAGATTCTCCACCCAACACTCGGCCCAGGCGTGGCTCGCGCTGTAGGTTTCGTCGTCGGCACCGGTCCAGAGATAGCCGCTGACGTAACGGGCCGGCACATCGAGACACCGGCAGGCCGCGATCAGCACGTGCGCGTGGTCCTGGCACACACCTCGGCCCTGGGAGAAGGCCTCGCTCGCGGTGGTCATCACATCCGTCGTGCCGGTCTCGTAGACTACATGCTTGTGGATCGACGCCATCATGCCGTGCAGCGCGGCCAGCGGATCAGACTCGCGCTCGGTGCGCCAGGCTTCGGCAAACTCCCGGATCGCCGGGTCCACCTTCGTATAGGCGGTCGGACGGAGGTATTGCGCGACCGGAAGCGTGCCTTCGAGGTGCGGCGCCACGCCCGCGGTATCGTTGGTTTCGACCACGCCGTCGACGGAAATGCGGAGAGTTTCAGCGGGCTCTTCAAGTGTAAGGCTGTGGCAGAGATTTCCGAACACATCGGTCCAGGGCGCGAGCCGGCCCGGCGCACTCACGCGCCAGTCCTCGACGGTCTGGCCGGTGCTGGTCCGGGGCGTCACCCGCAGATACTGGGTGCTGCGGCGGGGCGCCTGTTGATAGGCGTATTCGGTCGCACTTTTGATGCGCAGTCTCATGGCCGCCTATTCCACGACATCGGTCATCAGGAAGTCGCGCTGGACCTCGCCGCCGAGTTGGCCGTTGGCCTCGATGAAGTCGTCGAGAAACTCGTGCAGGCCGCTCTGGAATATGTCCTCGATCCGGCCATAGCGGAGCCCGGAATAGATCTCGCCGGCAAGCCGCGAGCACTCGAACCGGCCGGACGGCGCCAGCATATCGAGGGTATCCTTGACCTGGCCGAGCGAGGCGTGGAGCGAGCGCGGAAAATCTCCATTGAGGATCAGCATCTCCGCGACCCGGGCCGGCGTGATCTCGCGGTGATAGATTTTGCGGTAGGCGCGATAGGCGCTCACCGATCGCAGCAGCGCGCCCCACTGATAGTAGTCGACCGCACCGCCGACGACATCGGCATCCGGCAGCAGGACGTGGTATTTCACGTCGAGGATGCGCGCCGTGCTGTCGGCCCGCTCGATGAAGGTTCCAAGGCGCACGAAATAGAAGGCATCATCCTGGAGTGCGGTGCCCAGCGTCACCCCGCGAAACAGATGGGAGCGGCTCTTGACCCACTCGAAGAAGCTCCGCTCGCCCCAGTCCCGCAATTGTGCCTCATCGAGATCGGCGATCTTCAGCCAGGTCTCGTTCAGCGCCTCCCACATTTCGCTGCTGACCCGGGTGCGTTCAGTGCGCGCGTTCTCGCGGGCGGCCCGGATGCAACTCCAGATGCTCGATGGATTTGTCCGGTCGCACGCCATATAGGTGACCACGTTCTGGGCGTTTGCCTCACCGTATTTCTCGTCGAAGACTTCGGGCTCGGGTCCGATCTCGATCGCCGGGCGCCAGTAAAGCGATTCGGTCGGCACCGCCGACGGCATCAGCGACATTCGCAGCGAGACGTCGAGCACGCGCGCGACATTCTCCGCCCGCTCGATATAGCGCGACATCCAGTAGAGGTTCTCGGCACTCCGGCTCAGCATGGACGCACCGGGCCGCAGCTGCGGGAGCTGCTCATTCCTGAAGCACCCAGGTGTCCTTGGTCCCGCCGCCCTGGGAAGAGTTCACAACCAGCGATCCCTTGCGGAGCGCGACGCGCGTGAAGGCGCCCGGCACCAGCGACGTCGTTTCGCCCGACAGGACGAACGGGCGGAGATCGACATGGCGGGGCGCCACACCTTCATCGACAAGCGTCGGACAGGTCGAGAGTGCGAGGGTCGGCTGCGCGATGAAATCGGCGGGGTCGGCGAGGATGCGTTCGCGGTAGGCTTCGCATTCTTCCTTGGTCGATTTGGGCCCGATCA
>JAJFFI010000236.1 GCA_021776755.1 Alphaproteobacteria bacterium
CCGTCGCTCTTCAACATTGCCAGCATGCCGTTGCCGATCAGGTTCGTCGTGGTTTCATGGCCCGCGAACAGCAGCAGCACGAGAGTCGATATCATCTCCTCATGGCTCATGTCGTCGTTCTCGTCGCTCGCCTGCATGAAAATCGTCATGCGGTCGTCGCGCGGGTTGCGGCGGCGGTCGGCGACGGCGTCGCTGAAATAGTCGTAGAGCGACTTCACGCTCGCCTGGGCAATGGCGCGCTTGTCGCCGGTCGCCTGGGCCGAGCCCACGAAAGCCGCGAGATCGTCGGACCAGCGCTTGAAGTTTTCCTGGTCCTCGCGCGGCACGCCCAGCATGTCGGCAATCACCATCACCGGCAGCGGAAAGCCGAGATCGCGGATAATGTCGAAGGTTTCCAGCGCACCGGCAGCCGTCAACAGATCGTCGACAAGCCGCACGACACGAGGCTCCATGTCGTCCATGGCGCGGGTCGGAAAGGCGACATTGGCGAGCCGCCGCAACCGGGTGTGCTTGGGTGGGTCGGAAAACACCATCCAGTCGCCCAACGTCTTGAGCAGATCGCGGATGCGGTTGCTCTGCGGTTCGGCAAGGCTGTCGCGGAACGGCGAAATGCGGTCGGCTGAGAACCGCGGATCGTTGAGCGCGAGCTTCACGTCGTCATAGGTCGTCAGCACCCAGGACTTGAGCGCCTCGGAACGGTGAACGGGGTCGTCCGCCCGCAATTTTGCCATCAGGGGATAGGGGTCTGCCCGGATTTCCGCGATGCGGGGGTCGAAATCGGTAAAATTTATTCCGTCCATGGAATTGATTCCAAACCTCTATCCCGGGTGACGGCCTGCCGGCCGGCAAATCGTTAACATGGATTATTACGCAAACCGCCGACGGCTCCTAACCTTTCCTCAATGCAGTGGGCTTGTCTCAAGGGAAACGTATGGAGGTTGTAATGCATCCCCGTACCCTCTCGACGAAATCTGTCGCATCGCTCGCCATTTCCGGCGCCGTCGCCGTGCTTCTCGCCGCGTCCCCGGGCCCCGCGGCCGCCTTCGACCGCACCCAGCCGACATCCCTTTTCGGTCGCGACACGCGGCAACCGGTGAAGCCGGGCGGCAAGCTCATCACTGTGCAGCAACCGGAGTATGAGGCCCGCAAGGCTGCGGCTGCTGGCAAGGCGGCGGAGGCCGCTGCGCGCTCGGCGGAAGCCCAACGGGGGCGCAGCCATGGGACTCAGGCGCGCGGCGCGGAAAACGGTCCGGCGGCCGAGGCCGGTGCCGGTGCCGGCGGGAAGATCGCGGACGCCTCCTCCCGCACCCGGAAGGCCCCGCAATGGCAGGAACGCCGCGCCGAGCAGACCCAGGAAATCTACCAGCGCCGCCTCGCTGCGGCCCTGGCGCATCAGCGGAAGCTGGAGGCAGCGAAGAAACCCGCCAAGATCGAACCGATCACACCCGAGGAACGCCGCATCATCACACGGTTCGTCACCGAGCAGGAGAGCCACCCGACCCTGGCCGGTGCACGGAAAGACGAGCAGGCCGTCGCGTTGACTTTCAGCGCCGGGGAGAAAGTGCCGGGCAATGTCGTCCGCTGGGAGATACCCGCGCGGCTGGCAGTCGACCTTCCGACGCGCGAACATGCGCGGTGGATGGTTGTCGGTGACGACATCCTTCTCGTCAGAACCACCGACGGCAAGGTCGCCGACCAGATGGCCGGCGCGGTTGTGGCGCGCATCAAGACGGGCCGCCAGGTGGCACGCGTAAAATAAACGCAATTGCCGGTCAGTCTTTGCAATCACGCATCAAGCCGATCCACCGGAAAGGACGGACCGAGCCATGAAACACGCCTCATCAAGTTATTCGATCCTGCGCCGAACTGTCGTTGCAGCAAGTTTGATCGCCCTTGCCGCGGTCCCGGCAGCCGCCGGCAACAACGGCAAAGGCAAGGGTAAAGGCAAGCCCGCCAAAACGATCGAAAAGCAGATCAAGAAGTCCGGCAAAGGAAATTCCGGAGAGGCCGGCGCGGCGCACACCAAAAATGCGGTGCGCGGCGCGATCACCACGTTCGAGCGCACAACCATCCTCGACTACCTGCACGCGCACCCCGGCGCGTTCGGCACATCCAAGGGACTGCCCCCGGGGATCGCCAAGAACTATGCCCGCGGCAAACCGTTGCCGCCGGGAATCGCCAAGCGCTATCTGCCGGGCAATCTGGTTTCGCAGCTGCCGCCGCGGCCGGGTCACGAGTGGATCGTGGTGGGGCGTGACGTCACGCTCGTCGAGCGTGCGACGCGTCTTGTCGTCGATGTTCTGCGGGGAGTGCTCTAAGCGAAGCGTGGTTCGGCAATCCGCCTAGTTTGCCACCATGTCGCGCAGCACGTAGCACCCACCCTCAAGGCCCGTGAATACCTCATCGATATCGGGATGCCCCACCGGGCCGTTCTCGTCGTCCGGCAGCAGGTTCTGCTCCGAGACGTAGGCCGTGTAGGTGGTTTCCTCGTTTTCGGCGAGCAGGTGATAGAACGGCTGGTCCTTGACCGGGCGCACCTCTTCGGGGATCGACTCCCACCATTCCTCAGTGTTGCTGAACGTCGGATCGACGTCGAAAATCACGCCCCGGAACGGATAGACCCGGTGCTTGACGATGCTGCCGATCTGGAATTTGGCGGTACGAATCGGTCTTCTCCCTGAGCTACGCTGCCTGTCCTTCGGTCCCCGTTCAGCCTCGATCGCGCTATCATGCGCTTTCCCACGCGGAGACGAGAACAGGATGTACGGACACTATGACGCCAAAACCATCAAAAAATTGCAAATACCAAGCGCTGCGGGCTCCGGCAAACATGCGCATTGCGCCTGAACTTCTGGGCATTTTCGTGATTGTGCTGTTGCTGGTGCTGGCGCTCGTTCCGGGCCGCGCGCAGGCCGCCTTCGCGGCACGCACCGAAGTGCTCGGTTTCTCGGCCGACGGCAAGTGGTTCGTGTTCGAGGAATACGGCGTGCAGGACGGCAGCGGCATGCCGTTCTCCCGCATCTTCGTGATCGATGTCGAGAACAATGCCTGGCGTGCCGGGACGCCTTTTGTCGAACAGCCGAAGGGCGAGGGCGCAAGCTATCCGCCGCTCACCGAAATCCGCCGGCGGGTCCACGCCAAGGCGGGGCCGACGCTGGCAAAGATCAAACCGCTGCCGATGAACGGCTTCCTGATGCTGCGCCACATGGTGTCGGACCTTGGCGCCGCCCCGCACGAAGCGCGGTTCCGGCGCTGGTACACGTCGGGCCCGGCCTATGCGCTCACGCTCACCGAGCGGGACGCAAGCGCCGCCCCCTGCGGCATGGCGCCGCAAACTCCGAAGGTCTTCACGCTCCGGGCCAAAAGCGACGATGGTGCTGAAACCGTTCTCCAGAACGACACGGCGCTGCCCAAGAGCCGCGGCTGTGCGCTGAGCTACGCGATCAACGGCGTCTGGATGTGGTTCGCCAACGAGAACCGGCGCGGGCGGGCAAACATCGTCGTGCTGCTGCACATCCTTGCCGCCGGGTTCGAGGGGCCGGACGTGCGCTACATGGCGGTCTCGGGGAAGCTGCCGGAATAGGCTGACCCGCCTGCCCCGGCGCCATTTTGAGCGAAGCCTCTCCCGCTCAGTCCTTGCTGTCGTCGCCGGGTTCGGCGACCGCTTCACCGGGCCCCGCCTGACGCTCGATGACTTCGCGGAGACGGGCGAGATCTTCCTTGTGGAAGACGTAGTTCGGATTGTGCTGCGGATTGAGCGCAATCGAAACGTCGGGGTTCAACACCAGCGTCAGCGAGCCGCCCAGCACGGTCGTGTGGTGGATTTCCTTTTCGCCCTTCATCCAGGTGCGCAGTTTTTCGATGTCGTCGAACGCCGGGACGATCGGGCCGATCTCGTGCTCGATCACCAGCATTTCCTGTTCGGCGATCTGCAGGTCGCTGGCGGTCTCGCCGGGCTTTAGCCCGGTGTCGCGGACCGGGATCAGCAGCGGTGTGTTGAGAAAGGCGCGGACGAAATTGTCGCCGTATTTGTCGCTGTCGTTCTGCGCGGCCAGCAGGGCCGTGTCGAGCGGTGTGGAATTGGAAGAAGCCAAGTCGGTCTCCGGAGTGAAAGGGGAAATCGGGATCGCCGCGCTAGTTCCGCAGCGGCTTGCCCTTGTTGATCATGTGGGACATGCGGTCGAGCGTGCGGCTGTCCCGCATCAGCGCCATGAACGCCCGGTGCTCGAGCGTGGTGATGCGGTCCTCGGGCGTTTCCTCGGTGACGTCGGTATCGCCGCCCGAAAGCACGGTGGCAAGCTGGTCGGCGACCACGGTGTCGTATGGCGTGGCAAGCCCGCGCGCTGCAAACTCGTTCACCGAAAGCCGGAACGCGGCCTTGCCCGACGGTCCCGGCAGCCGGAGCATCGCGGGCTCGGGCGGCTGATAGCCTTCGGCCAGCGCGAGCGCTTTCGCTCTCGCATCGAACAGCAGCCGGTCACGGTTCATGGTGATCTCGTCGTCGTCCCGGAGGATCTTCATCTCGCGGGCTTGATCGGCCGAGCGCGCGACCTCAGCCGTCGAGATGAGCTCGAACGCCTTGCTCGCCGCGGGCATCGGACCCATCGGAGCGGGCTTCAACGCTTTCGGCTCCGCTTGCTGGCGCAGCAGATACTCCTTGCACCCGCCCCAGCCCGGCACGAGTCCAACGCCGGCCTCGACCAGCCCGGCATAGGTTTCGGAGTGAGCCTGGATCGCCGCGCAATGCAGCAGCACCTCGCATCCCCCGCCGAGCGCCATACCCGACGGCGCGCCGACCACCGGGACCTTCGCGAACTTCAACTTGCGGTAGGCCTGCTGGCCCGCCGCGACCATGCTCTCGATCGCGGGCCACATCCCCATGTTGGCGGCAAACAGTGCCAACCCGATATTGGCGCCGACCGAGAAATTGTCGGCCTCGTTGTGGATCACCAGCGCCTTGTAGCGGGTCTCGGCAAGATCGATCGCGGTCTCCAGCATCGTCAGGATGTCGGGGTCGATCGAGTTCATCTTGCTGTGGAATTCGAGGCACAGCACGCCCTCGCCGATATCCCAGACGGACGCGCCCTTGTTGGACGCCAACGGCGCGCCCGCGCGCTTGATGTCCTCGAGCCGGAGGACGCCGTCCTTGCGCTTGATGTTGTGATACTCGCCGTCGGTGCCGAAATACTGCAGCTGGCCGCCCGTGACGCGATAGAACTTGCCGTCCCTGACTTTCTCGAGCAGCGGCGGGACGTCGCGTCCGTCGGCGCGGAGCTTGTCCGCGAACCAGGCAGCGCCCATCTCGTCGATCATCTCGAACGGGCCCTTCTTCCAGTTGTAGCCGAGCTTCATGGCCCGGTCGACGTCGTGGATGGTGTCCACGATCTCCGGCACCAGCAGGGCCGAGTAGGAATAGGTGTTGGCGATGATCTGCCAGGCGTAGTCGCTGTATTTGTCGCCCACCGACAGCAGCCCGCGGAGACCGTCTTTCTTTGACGCCTCGACGGCGGCAATCCCCGGCTTGCGGTCGGCCGGCGCGTAGTCACCGGTCTCGAGGTCGATGGCCTCCTTGACCTTCTTGCCGCCCTCGCGGTTCAGCCGGTAAAAGCCGCCCTTGCCCTTCCGCCCGGTGTAGCCCGCATCGATCATCGTCCGCATGCGGTCGTGTTCCTTGTACATCGGCTTGAACGGGTCGCCCTCGGGCACGTTCTCCTGCAGCGAGCTGCCGACGTGGGGAATCAGGTCGATGCCGACAAGATCGAGCAGCCCGAAGATGCCGGTTTTCGGAACCCCCATCGGGCGGCCCGCGATGGCGTCCGCCTCCTCGACCGTCACGCCGAGATCGAAGGCCGCGTCGACGGCGGCCTGGATCCACATCGTGCCGATGCGGTTGGCGATGAAGCCCGGCGTGTCGTGGCACATGATGACGGTCTTGCCGAGGCGGCGGTCGGCGAAGTCCGCCACCGCCTTCACCGCGTCTTCCCGCGCCTCGCCCGGCACGATTTCGAGCAGACGCAGGTAGCGCGGCGGGTTGAAGTAATGCGTGATGATGAAGCTCTTGCGGAAGCTTTCCGGCATGTCGTCGGTCAGCATGTGCAGCGGGATCGTCGAGGTGTTGGACGACACTACCGAGTCCTTCGCGCGCACTTTTTCGAGCTTTTCGTAGAGCCCGCGCTTGATATCGGCGCGTTCGATGATCGCTTCGACGATCCAGTCCGCGTCCTTCAGCATCTCCAGGTCGTCGTCGATGTTCCCGGGCGTGATGAGCCTGGCGTTTCGCTTGTGCATCAGCGGGGCGGGATCGGTCTTGAGCAGCTTTGCAATCGCATCGCGCGCGATTTTGGATCGGTCGCCGCCGTCCTCAAGGTCCCGCGGCACGATGTCGAGCAACACGACCGGGATACCGGCATTGGCAAAATGCGCGGCGATCCCGCTGCCCATGACGCCAGCCCCGATGACGGCAGCTTTCTCGATTTTCACTAGACCGCCTCCATCACGGTGGCCATGCCCTGGCCGCCGCCGATGCACATGGTGGAGACCGCGTATTTGCCGCCCTCGCGTTTCAGGACGCTCGCGGCCTTGCCGGTGATGCGGGCGCCCGAGGCGCCGAGGGGGTGGCCGAGGGCAATGGCGCCGCCGTCAAGATTGGCCTTCTCCTCAGGGAAGCCAAGCTCGCGCAGGCACGCGATCGACTGTGAGGCGAAGGCCTCGTTGATTTCCATGATGTCGATGTCGCCGATCTTGAGGCCCGCGCGGTCGAGAGCCTTGCGGGTCGCCTCGACCGGGCCCATGCCCATGATTTCGGGCTCGAGCCCGGTGCCGGCGATCGACTTGATGCGGACCAGCGGTGTGAGACCGTTCTTCCCGGCATAGTCCTCGGTCGTGACCAGCACGGCCGAGGCGCCATCGGTCAGCGGCGAGGATGTCCCCGCGGTCACCGTGCCCTTCTCGACGAAGGCGGGCTTGAGATCGGCGAGTTTCTCGAGGCTGGTATTGGGGCGGATCGCCCCGTCCTTCGAGACGGTGCCGCTGTCCGGCGTCTCGACCGGCAGGATCTCGTCCTCGAACCGGCCGGCCTGGTGCGCGGCCTCGGCTTTCTCGTGGCTGCGGAGCGCGAACTTCTCCTGCTCCTTGCGGGGCACCTGGTACTGCTTGGCCACTTCCTCGGCGGTCAGGCCCATCGACCAGTAGGTTTTCGGCCAGTCCTCGGCGAGTTGCGGGTTCGGCGACGGGTTGTAGCCGACGATCGGCACCCGGCTCATGCTCTCGACGCCGGCGCAGACGAACGCCTCGCCCGCCCCCATCTGGATGTCGCCGCAGGCCATGTGGATCGCCTGCATCGAGGAGCCGCACCAGCGGTTGATCGTCATGCCGCCGGTCTTCACCGGCAGGCCCGACAGGAACACTAGATAGCGCCCCATGTTGAAGCCCTGCTCGGCCTCGGGGTTGGCGCAACCGACAATCAGGTTCTCGATGTCGTCCTTGTTCACGCCGGTGCGCTCGAGAAGTCCCTTGATGACGTGGGCTGCCAAATCGTCGGGGCGCACTTTGGTCAGATCGCCCCGGTGGGCGACGTCGAAGGGGGACCGGAGATAACCGGCGATCACGACGTTTTTCATGGCAGGACAGGTCCTCGGGCCTTGATGGGAGTTGCCCGCACCTTACCGGGCCGCCCGGTTCGTGAGCAAGCACGGCCAGAGGATGGAAAAGCTGGCGCGGGGAAACTAAATCCAGCCGTCATTTCGACCGGAGCATTGCGTCGACAATGCGCAGCGGAGAAATCTCCGGCTTGGTGCGCGCTAAAGGTATCTTGCTGACATGTCCCGCAGCTCGGGATTTGCGCTCCGCGCAAGCGCCAGTTTCTTCTCCCGTCGCCATCGCTTGATTTGCTTTTCGCGGGCAATAGCGACTTCGATGGACTCGTGCGCTTCGGCGTAGAGCAACCGGTCGATGTTGTACTTCGAAGTATGGCCCGGAACGGAACCGGTCCTGTGCTCTGCCAAACGCCGGCCGAGATCGGACGTAACGCCGACATAGAGCGCGCCGCGTTTGCTTGTCAGGATGTAGACGTAGCCTGCCATCAACAGCGTGCTCAGGTGGCCCGAAGATTTCTCCGCTCGCTGCGCTCGGTCGAAATGACCGTTATTGGGATTCCTCTGCCTTCCCCTCCGCCTTCGCGGTTTCCTCGGCGAGGAGTTCCTTTTTCAGGATCTTGCCGATGGGGGATTTCGGGAGTTCGTCGCGGAACTCGTAGATCTTGGGCTCCTCGATGCGGGAGATGCGGTCGGCGAGGAAGACTTCGAGGTCGGCTTCGGTCAGCGACTTGCCCGACTTCACGACAATATAGGCCTTCACCGTCTGGCCCCGGTATTCGTCGGGAATGCCGACGACGGCGGCCTCGGCGACCGCGTCGTGCTCATAGATCGCCTCCTCGACGTTGCGCGGATAGATCTTGTAGCCGCCCGCGATCACCACCTCTTTCAGGCGGTCGACGATGAAGACGTAGCCGTCCTCGTCGATGTAGCCGACGTCGCCGGTGTGCAGGCGGTTGTTACGGAGCGTCTCCGCCGTTGCGTCCGGGCGCTTCCAGTAGCCCGCCATCACCTGCGGCCCGCGCACGCAGATCTCGCCGGTCTCGCCGGTC
>JAJFFI010000237.1 GCA_021776755.1 Alphaproteobacteria bacterium
CGCACGTTGATGGGGATCGCCAATCTGGGCGCGCGCCACACGCGGCGGCGGCCCACGTCAGGCGGCCGCTGAATTCTTCGCGAGATCAGGACTGCAGGCGCTCGATGATATCGTCGAGCTGCTCGAGCGATGCGTAGCGAACGACGACCTCACCGCCATCGCCGTGTTCGTTGATCGTCACATTGAAACCGAGCGATTCCGACAGGCGGCGCTCAAGCGACACCGTGTCGGGATTCTTCCCCGCCACCGCGCGCGGGCGCCGGGCAGCTTTCTTCGTGCCGGGTCCGATGCGTTCGGCCTGCACGAGCGCCTCGGTCTGGCGGACATTCAGCCCCCTTTTCGAAACCTGCTCGGCCATTTCGGCTGGGCGTTCCGCGTTGAGGATCGCACGGGCGTGTCCGGCCGAGAGATCCCCCCTGGACAGCATTTTCTTGACGGACTGAGGCAGGCCCAGCAGGCGGATCATGTTGGCGACATGGCTTCGGCTCTTGCCAAGCGATTGTGCCAGCGCGTCCTGGGTGTGGCGGAACTCGGTGATCAGGCGCTGGTAGCCTTCTGCCTCTTCGAGCGGGGTCAGGTCCTGGCGTTGCAGGTTCTCCACCAATGCGATTTCGAGCGCCTCGACATCGGACATGTCGCGGATGATGACCGGGATTTCATGGAGCTGCGCTTCCTGCGCCGCCCGCCAGCGCCGTTCTCCTGCGACAATCTCGAAACTATCGTTTCGATTTGTTAACGGTCTGACGAGGATCGGCTGAAGAATTCCGTTGGTCCGCACAGATGCAACGAGCGACTTCATCTCGTCGTCGTCGAACGCGCGGCGCGGCTGATACTTCCCGGGCCGGATGTGTTCGATGGGCAACGCGGCCGGG
Source organism: Alphaproteobacteria bacterium (assembly GCA_021776755.1). Classification (GTDB taxonomy): domain Bacteria; phylum Pseudomonadota; class Alphaproteobacteria; order JAJFFI01; family JAJFFI01; genus JAJFFI01. The sequence continues at coordinate 873 of JAJFFI010000237.1, forward strand.
TCCTTTGACGCACTGCCGGCCGGGCCCTCGCCCGACGAGGGTTTCTTGGTATCGCCGCCCAGAAGCGCGTCGAGGCCGCGGCCGAGGTTTTTCTTGCGGGTGTCTTTTGGGCTCATGATGGACCGGCTTTGAATCAGACAAGGGTTGCGTCAGGTGCCGGCGCGCGCGGCTTCCCGGCGGAGAATTTCTCCCGCCAGATGGATGTAGGCCTGCGAGCCAGGGCTGTTCACGTCATACAAAAGGACCGGCTTGCCGTGCGAGGGTGCCTCGGACACGCGGACGTTGCGCGGGATGATCGTCTCGTAGACCGTCGCCCCGAAATGCGTCCGCACGTCATCGGCAACCAATTCGGAGAGATTGTTCCGGCGGTCGTACATGGTCAGAACGATGCCTTCGATCTCGAGCCCCGGATTGAGGGCCTCCCGCACCCGGTCGATCGTCCGCATCAGGTGGCTCATGCCTTCGAGCGCGTAGTACTCGCACTGCAGCGGAACAAGCACGGCATTGGCCGCGACGAGCGCGTTCAGCGTCAGCAGCCCGAGCGCCGGCGGACAATCGATCAGCACATAGTCGTAGTCGACCGGCAACCGGGTGAAGGCATCCTGCAGCCGGTACTCGCGGCGGTCGACGTCGACAAGCTCGAGTTCGGCGGCAGAAAGATCTACCGTCGACGGAATCAGATCGAGCCCCGGAATCTCGGTCTTCACGACCGTTTCGGCCGGGCTGACGGCCTCGAGGACGAGGTCGTAGCTGGTGACCTCGGCGTCGCCATGATTGAGGCCGAGCCCGGTTGTGGCGTTCGCCTGCGGATCGAGATCGACAACGAGCACGCGCTTGCCCACCGCGGCCAGCGCGGTTGCGAGGTTGATCGTCGTCGTGGTCTTCCCGACCCCGCCCTTCTGGTTCGCGACCGCGAGGACCTTCGGCTGGCGCCGTGCTGCCCGGGGGCTCTGAAGCACTGCGGAATCGGTGAATTTCTCGTCGTCGCTCACGTGCCGGATCCCGGTTTGCCAAAGTCGTGCACCTCCAGGATGCGGCCCGAAGGACCGCTGCGGCTGGGGTGGACGGTGTGCGCGATAGTCCAGTTTTTGCGAGCCCCGGTCAATTCATCATTGAGCGCTTTGCCCTTGAGGAATACCAGCGTCGTGTCGGGCCCGGCGAAAGTCTGCGCGTATTCGAGCAAGGTATCGAGCGGCGCACAGGCCCGCGCGGTAATAACTCCGGCAGACCCCACACCTGCAAAAGCGGCGCTCTCGATCCGCTCACAGATCACCCGCGCGGAAGCGTCGGTCACCCTGACCGCTTCGGTCAGGAATGCAGCCTTGCGCTGGTCGCTCTCGATCAGAAATGTTTCGCGCCCCGTCAGAATGGCGAGCACCAGGCCGGGGAACCCCGCGCCGCTGCCGAGGTCGACAATCGGGCCGTTCGCCGCCTTGCGAATGATCGGCTCAAGCTGCGCCGAGTCGAGCATATGGCGGCGCCAGAGATCGGCGAGCGATTTTGCGGAAACAAGGTTGATCCGCTTCTGCCAGGTCGTCAACAGGTCCGCGTAAGCTTCGAGGCGCCGCAACGTTTCACGTGAAACATTTATCTCCACCTGGAATTCCGCCGGCGTCACGCCGACAGCCGGTCGTCCGGTGTGCCGGCCGGCCTGGTTTTTCGGACATATCGGAGCAGCACCGCAAGCGCCGCCGGCGTCATTCCGGGAATACGCGCGGCGGCCGACAAGGTCGACGGACGTGCTTCGCTCAACTTTTCCCGGGTTTCGTTCGACAGACTTGCAATGCCGGCATAGTCGAGATCCTCCGGCAGGGTCAGCCCGGATTCTGCCCGGAAGGTCCGGACATCGGCTTCCTGACGATCGAGATACCCGGCGTAACGCGCGTCGATCTCCAGCTGCTCGGCGACATCCGGCCGAATTCCAACGAGGTCCGGGAAGATAACCGCAAGCGACCCCACAGTCTGGCCGGGATAGGCCAGAAGATCCGCCACCGAGCGGTGGGCGCCGTCCTGATTGATTTTGATGCCGGCGCGCGCGAGCTCCGTCGGCGTTGCGCTGAGACGGGACGCAAGGCCGCGCGCCGCGTCCAGAGCTTCTGCCTTGGCGCGCCAGGCTTCGGACCGCGCGCGGGACACACACCCGAGATCGATGCCGGCTTCCGTCAGGCGCTGATCGGCATTGTCGGCGCGGAGCAGCAGACGGTATTCGGCGCGCGACGTGAACATCCGATAAGGCTCGGGCGCGCCCAGCGTCACCAGGTCGTCGATCATCACACCGATATAGGCGTCCGCACGATCGGGCGTGAACCGGCGCGCATTCCCAGATGCGGCCAGGCCCGATGCTGCCAGCGCCGCATTGACCCCCGCAACGAGGCCCTGTGCGGCCGCTTCCTCGTACCCGGTCGTGCCGTTGATCTGGCCCGCGAAGAAAAGTCCCGGCAGCTTCCGTGTCTCAAGGCTGTGGTGCAGCTCGCGTGGATCGACGTAGTCGTACTCGATTGCATAACCGGGCCGGATAATCGTTGCCTGCTCAAGACCCGGGATTGTCGCGACGAACGCCGCCTGCACGTCGGCGGGCAACGACGTCGAAATGCCGTTCGGATAGACCGTGTCGTCGTCGAGGCCTTCGGGTTCCAGAAAGATCTGGTGCCGCGTGCGGTCGGCAAACCGCACAACTTTGTCCTCGATGGACGGACAATAGCGCGGCCCCCGCCCCGCGATCTGTCCCGAATAGACCGGCGCGCGGGCGATATTTTCCGAAATGATCCGGTGGCTTTCGGCGGAGGTGCCCGTGATCCCGCACTTGATCTGCGGTGTCGTGATTTCTCTGGTGAGAAACGAGAACGGCGTTGCAGGATCGTCCCCGGCCTGCATCTCCAATTCCGCCCAGGCGATTGTCCGGCCGTCGATCCGTGGTGGCGTGCCCGTCTTGAGGCGGCCGAGCCGAAACCCCCGGGACTTCAGCATGTCGGCCAGGACCGACGACGGCGGCTCATGTTCACCGTCGGCCCGAATGCGGCCGGACGGAAAGGTCTCCTCGCCGATATGAATGAGCCCGCCGAGAAATGTGCCCGTGGTCAGCACCACCGCGCCCGCCCGCCACGTCCGGCCATCCTCGGAAACAACGCCTGTCACACGGTCATTTGCATCAAGGGTCAGATCGGCCGCGGCGGCCTCCGCGATCGTCAGGCCGGGCTGCGCCGCCAGGATTTCCTGCACGGCGGCCCGGTAAAGCTTCCGGTCGGCCTGCGCCCGCGGACCGCGAACGGCCGGGCCCTTGCTCCGGTTCAGCACCCGGAACTGGATGCCGCCCTGGTCGATGGCGCGCGCCAAGACCCCCTCAAGGGCATCGATTTAACGAAACAGGTGCCCCATCGCCC
>JAJFFI010000238.1 GCA_021776755.1 Alphaproteobacteria bacterium
TACCGACCGGCTCGCCGTGGATCTTTACGACGTCCGGGGAACTGCTCAGGATCTCGCCCGAGAGCGCTGCCAGAAATTCCTTCTGCCCGTTGCCCGCAACGCCGGCGATCCCGACCATCTGTCCGGCGCGCACGGTCAGCGAAATGTCCTTGAGACTGGTCCCGAACGGATCGTCGCTCTTGTGGCTCAGGCCCGATACTTCCAGCACCACTTCGCCCCGCACCGCATCCTCGCGCGGCTCGAAGTGGGGGAGCTCGCTGCCGATCATCATCTCGGCGAGGCTCTTGGCGGTTTCCTCGCGAGGGTCGCAGGTCGCCGACACCTTGCCGCCGCGGAGCACGGTCGCGGCATCGCACAGCGCCATGATCTCGTCGAGCTTGTGGGAAATGTAGAGAATGCTCCGTCCCTCGGCCTGCAGCCGGCGGAGCGTGTCGAAGAGCTTGTCGACCTCCTGCGGCGTCAGCACTGACGTCGGTTCGTCCATGATCAGCAGCTTCGGATCCTGCAAGAGACACCGCACGACCTCGATCCGCTGGCGCTCGCCGACCGACAGCGAATGGACATGCCGGCGCGGATCGACCGGCAGGCCGTAGCGTTCGGACACTTCCGAGACTTCCTTTTCGAGTGCCGCGAGGTCAGTGCGCCCGTCGATCCCGAGCGAAATATTCTCGGCAACCGTCAGCGTGTCGAACAGGTTGAAGTGCTGGAACACCATGCCGATGCCGAGGCGGCGCGCGTGCGCCGGGCTCGCGGCCTCGACCGGCTCGCCTTCCCAGTGCATCTCGCCGGCGTCCGGCTTCACGACGCCATAGATGACCTTGACCAGCGTGCTCTTGCCCGCGCCGTTCTCGCCGAGCAGGGCGTGCACCTGCCCCGGTTCGATCCTCAGATCCACTTTGTCGTTGGCGAGGGTGCCCGGATACTGCTTGGTCATGCCCTTGAGATCGAGCAGCGGCGCGCCGGTGCCCGTGGCGCCAGTCTCAGCCGTCTTTCCCCCTGCATTGACCATCAGTATGCCTTCGCCATCAGTAACTCACCTTGTCCGGCTTCTGCGCCCACTCGCGGAACACCTCGACGGCGTCGCCGGCCATCATGCGTTCGGTCGGCAGATTGCGCTTGTCGATGTCGAGCGCCACTTCGCGATAGAGCCATTCGTCGTCGAAGTCGATGGCCGCCGCATCGTCGCGGCTGTTGGCGTAGTACATCCGGTCGATCCGCGCCCAGTAGATCGAGGCGAGGCACATCGGGCAAGGCTCGCAGCTGGTGTAGATCTCGCAGCCCCGGAGCTCGAATGTTTCGAGTGCGTCGCAGGCCGCGCGGATCGCCACGACCTCGGCATGCGCCGTCGGGTCGTTGCGCGACGTGACGCAGTTCCAGCCCTCGGCGATCACCTTGCCGTCCTTGACGATGACCGCGCCGAAGGGCCCGCCCTCGTTGGCCTGCATCTTCGCGCGCGACAGCTCGATGGCGCGGCGCATGTGGTTCTCCTTGTCGTGGGCGAAGGAGCTCACGCGCTGACCTCGGCCTGCCGCCCGGCTTCGAGCGCCTCGAGCCGTTCCAGCACCTGGGCCGCCGTCGCGACCGCAATCGCCCCCGGCGCCTTGCTCGATATCCCGCCGATGCCGATGGGGCAGGTCAGGCGCGCGATGGCCGCCTCCGGGATGCCCGCCTCGCGGAACCGGGCCTCGAACCGCGCCCGCTTCGTTGCCGAGCCGATCAGCCCGAGGAAGGCGAAGTCGCCGCGCTTCAGCACCGCCGTGCAGATGTCCTCATCGAGCCGATGGCTGTGGCTCATCACCAGGAACCATGCGCCGGTCGGCGCGGCATCCGCCTCTGTCACCGGGTCATCGGTCAGGATGGCCTCCAGACCCGCCGTGTCTTCCAGGGCTTCGGCGCGGCTGTCGATCAGCCGCACGCGGCAGGCGGCCGCGGCCAGCATCGGCGCGAGCGCGCGCCCGACATGCCCCGCCCCGAACAGCAGCACCAGCGGGCGCGCCTCCGAGAGGCGCTCCACGGTGACATCCCTGCCGAGGTCGGGGGTCTCGCTCGCGCCCGCAAGCCAGGCCCGTACAGCTGCGTCCCCGGTGCCGTCCGCCGTGACGACACGCCGCGCGCTTCCGGCCGATGCCGTGTCCGTCACCAGCGCGGCATCTGGCCCTGCGGTGCAGGCGTTCCGCAGCCAGGCGCTGTCTTGCCCGACCCGTTCGTAGTGCAGTTTCACATAGCCGCCGCAGCACTGTTCCAGCGCCGGCCCCAGCGGATAGTCCTTCAGGGCGCAGGCCGCGCCGCCGTCCAGCATCCGGCGCGCTTCGGCGGTCGCGCGGTACTCGAGGTTGCCGCCGCCGACGGAGCCATAGAGGCGGCCGCCGGTGACGATCATCCGCGCCGAGGCCTCACGGGGCGACGAGCCGAAGGCCGCCGCCACCGTCACCAGCACGGCGGGCTCGCCTGCCTCGGCCAGCGTCGTCAACCGGTCGATCCACCAGGGCATGGAGGTGCTCATTCCGCCGCCTCGCGCATTTCGGCCCGGGCCTGCACGTCCTCGACCGCGAACAGCACCCGCTCGGGCGTCGCGGGCGCGTCGAGGCGCGGCGAGACCCGGTGTTCGCCCGCGGCCGCAATCGCATCCTTGATTGCGAAATAGACCGACATCGCCAGCATCAGCGGCGGCTCGCCCACCGCCTTCGAGCGGTGCACCGCGTCCTCCCGGTTGCGCCCGCTTTCGAGAATTTCGACGCGGAAATCTTCCGGCACGTCGGACGCCACCGGGATCTTGTAGGTCGAGGGCGCGTGGGTCCTGAAATGTCCCTCCTCATCCCACCAGAGCTCTTCCATCGTCAGCCAGCCCATCCCCTGGATGAACCCGCCCTCGATCTGGCCCATGTCGATTGCGGGATTAATCGAGCGCCCGCAGTCGTGCAGGATATCGACGCGCAGCACCTTGTACTCTCCGGTCAGCGTGTCGATCACGACCTCGGACACCGCCGCGCCATAGGCGAAGTAGAGGAATGGCCGGCCGCGCGCCGCCTCGCGGTCGTAGTGAATTTTCGGCGTCGCATAGAATCCGGTTGCCGACAGCTGCACCCGCGCCAGATAAGCCGCCTTGGCGACTTCCGCGAAGGACATCGACTTCCTCCCAGCTCGTACTTTTCCGCCGCGGAAGTCGATGTCCTTCTTCTTCACGTCCCAGTGCCCGGTGAGAAAATCGACCATCCGTTTGCGGATGGTGCGCGCCGCCTTGAGGGCCGCCGCCCCGTTGAGGTCCGTGCCCGAGGATGCCGCGGTCGCCGATGTGTTCGGCACCTTGCCCGTGTTGGCCGCGGTGATCTTCACGCGGCCAACGTCGATCTGGAATTCCTCGGCGACGATCTGGGCGACCTTGATGTAGAGCCCCTGCCCCATCTCCGTGCCACCGTGGTTCAGGTGTACCGAGCCATCGGTGTAGACATGCACCAGCGCGCCCGCCTGGTTCAGATGCGAGGTCGTGAACGAAATTCCGAACTTCACCGGCGTCAGCGCGAGGCCCTTCTTCAACATCGGGCTCGACGCGTTGAAGGCGTCGATGGCTTTCCGGCGCTTGCCGTATTTCGCCGACCTGGCAAGCGACGTGATGATTTCGGGTGCGATATTGTCGGTGACCTCCATATGGTACGGCGTCACGTTCCGCCCACTCTTCGCACTGCCATAGAGATTGACCGCGCGTACCTCGAGCGGGTCGAGACCCAGATGCCGCGCGATCTCGTCGAGCACTTCCTCGATGCCCATCATGCCCTGGGGCCCGCCGAAACCGCGGAAGGCCGTGTTGGACACGGTGTTGGTCTTGCACCGGTGCGAGGTGATCGTGACGTCCGGTAGATAGTAGGCGTTGTCGGAATGGAACATCGCCCGGTCGCAGATCGCGCCGGAGAGATCCGCCGACATGCCGCAGCGGGTCAGCATTTCGAATTCGATGCCCTGGATCCGGCCCTTCCCGTCAAACCCCACCGAATAATCGGTGACAAAATCGTGCCGCTTGCCCGTCATCACCATGTCATCGTCGCGGTCGGCGCGGGCCTTCACGGGGCGTCCGGTCTTGTCCGCGAGCAGCGCCGCGATCGCCGCGAACAGGGC
>JAJFFI010000239.1 GCA_021776755.1 Alphaproteobacteria bacterium
CGAGGCGGAAATTGCGGAAGTTCGCGATACCGCAGAAGCACATATAGACCGGGTCGCCGCGCTCAAGGCGCCGGGTAGTGGAGCGCCGGTGGACCATGCAGGTGTCGTGGCCCGACTGCAGGATCTGCAGGTTGTGGATTGTCGGCGAAGTCCAGCGCCCGGCGGGATCGCCTTCAAGCAACTCGGCGGCCTTGCGCGTGCCGCCGGCAATCACCGCAAGCGCGACTTCGTACTCCGGCACGCCCTCGGCGAGGGCGTCGCGCCCGGCCTTGCCCATGGCGACGGCCACCTGCCCCGCCTGGCGCATGATCGCAAGCTCGTCCGGCGACTTCACCATGCGCATGTTGCCGATGATCGGGGCGGCATCGACAATCTCGGCGTTTGGTGCGGCGTCAGGCAACAGGTCGAGGGTGAGCGGATGGGTCTTGGCGCGCTCGATGCCGAGGGTGCGAACCCCGCCGATCTTGCCCAGCACATCCATCAGCGGCCCGGCCCATTCGCGGCCGACACCGTCGGACCACTCGCGCACATCGTCGAGCCAGGTCTGGCGGCGGACCATCTCGGCTTCCATCGCCGGGGTGATCAGCACGGGTGCCGCGTCCCGCGGCACCACCAGCAGCGTTGCGCGCGCGAACTCCATGCCGAGATAGTCGGCAACGTCCGCGAAATAGAACACCGAGTCCGCGTCCTGCAGTACGATGACGTCGATGCCCGCGTCCTTCATGCGGGCCTGCAGGTTCGCGACGCGGGCTTTTGCGGGATCGTGGTCGATGGTGGTCATGGGCGGGATTTCAGCACAGGATCATCCCTTCCCCAAACCGTCATTTCGAGCGCAGCGAGAAATCTTGCCGTTACCGCCGACAGTCATTCCCGATGAAACGAGATTTCTCCTCGGCTGCGCCTCGTCGAAATGACGCATTGGGTTGGCGCAACGCTGCTTCGGTTTACCGCTTCAACGGCTTGTACTTGATGCGATGCGGCGTCTCGGCGTCCTGGCCAAGGCGCGCCTTGCGGTCGGCTTCGTATTCGTCGTAGTTGCCCTCGAACCAAACCACCTGGCTCTCGCCCTCGAAGGCGAGGATGTGGGTGCAGAGACGGTCGAGAAACCAGCGGTCATGGCTGATGATCATGGCCGAGCCCGCGAAATTCAGCAGCGCTTCTTCGAGGGCCCGCATCGTATCGACATCGAGATCGTTGGTCGGCTCATCGAGCAGCAACAGGTTGGCGCCGGACTTCAGCACCTTTGCCAGATGCACCCGGTTGCGCTCGCCGCCCGACAGCTGGCCGACCTTCTTCTGCTGGTCCGACCCCTTGAAGTTGAAGCCGCCGACGTAGGCCCGGCTCGGCACCTTGCGCTTGCCGAGCTCGATCTCCTCGCTGCCCCCCGAGATTTCCTCCCAGACATTCTTGTCCGGGTTGAGCGCATCGCGCGACTGGTCGACATAGCCGAGCTTGACCGTCTCGCCGACCCGGAGCATGCCGCCGTCGGGCTTTTCCTGGTCCGAGATCATGCGGAAGAGCGTCGTCTTGCCGGCGCCGTTCGGGCCGATGATGCCGACGATGGCCCCCGGCGGCATAAGGAAGTCGAGGTTTTCGATCAGGAGTTTGTCGCCATAGGCCTTGGTGAGACCCTTGGCCTCGACCACGACATCGCCGAGGCGCGGGCCCGGCGGAATGTGGATCTGCACTGCCTCGGGGGCTTTCTCTTTCGCTTCGGCGAGCAGGCTCTCGTAGGCCGAGACGCGGGCCTTGCTCTTGGCCTGGCGGGCGCGGGGCGACTGGCGGATCCATTCGAGCTCGCGGTTGAGCGTCCGTTGCCGCGCGCCCTCCTCCTTGCCTTCCTGCTTGAGGCGGCCTTCTTTCTGTTCGAGCCAGGACGAGTAGTTGCCCTTCCACGGAATGCCCGCGCCCCGGTCGAGCTCGAGGATCCAGCCCGCGACGTTGTCGAGGAAATAGCGGTCATGGGTGACGGCCACGACGGTGCCGGAATAGTCGTCGAGGAAGCGTTCGAGCCACGCGACGGATTCCGCATCGAGATGGTTGGTCGGCTCGTCGAGCAGCAGCAGATCCGGGTGCTGCAGCAGCAGCCGGCAGAGCGCCACCCGCCGCCGCTCGCCGCCCGAGAGGCTGGTGACGTCCGAGGCGCCGGGCGGGCACCGCAGCGCGTCCATCGCGATCTCGACCGTCCGGTCGAGATCCCAGGCATCGGCCGCGTCGATCTTCTCCTGCAGTTCCGACTGTTCGGCGATGGTGGCGTCCATTTCGTCGTCCGAAAGGTCCTCGCCGAAGCGCATGCTGACCTCCTCGAATTTCTTCAGGAGCGCCTGGGTCTCGGCGACGCCTTCCATGACGTTCTCGCGCACGGTCTTGGCCTCGTCGAGCACCGGCTCCTGGGCCAGATAGCCGACCTTCGCGCCCTTGGCGGGCCAGGCCTCGCCGACGAATTCGGTGTGATCGCCCGCCATGATCTTGAGCAGCGTCGACTTGCCCGAACCATTCAGGCCGAGCACGCCGATCTTCGCGCCCGGCAGGAACGAGAGATGGATATCCTTGAGCACCTGCTTGCCGCCGGGCCAGGTCTTGGAGAGGCCCTGCATGGTGTAGATGTACTGATAGGACGCCATGGGGCGCGCCTCCGGATCGGGAATGTTGGATGGAGTGAAAGAAGCGCGGCGGTTCTAGCGCGGGGTGCGACAGCAGGCAAGCAGGCCCTCGGGAGATTCCGGCAAGACGCGATGCCCTCAACACGCTAGGGTGGCGAAACCCAGCACAGGAGACACGCCATGCCCGATTACATCCTCGCCTATCACGGCGGCAAGAAGCCCGAGAGCGAAGAAGAAGGCATGAAGGAGATGGCGCGCTGGAAGGCGTGGCTCGACGATCTCGGCGATGCCGTGGTCAGCCCGGGCAATCCGGTCGGCATGTCGAAGACGGTGAGCAAGGACGGGGTGACCGACGACGGCGGGCCGAACCCGCTGATGGGCTTCTCGGTCGTGCGCGCCGATGACATCGACGGCGCGATTAAGATGGCCAAGGCCTGCCCGTTTGTGGACATGGGCACGATCGAAGTCGCCGAGATGATCGAGATGGAGATGTAGGCGGACTTAGTCTTCGAGGAACTCGAAGCGCCAGGCCTCGCCCGCCGCAACCACCCGCCCCATCGAGGGCGACGGGAAGTGTGCGGTCAGGATCGGGTGCCCGGCCTCGGCGGCGGTCTCCAGGAACTTGCGGCGCGTGGCGACGCCCATCTCGGCGTCCCAGTCGATACGGTACTGCCAGTCCGGGAAGCGGCATTGCACGGGGCTGTGGATCAGGTCGCCGCACAGGACGGCCTCCTGCCCGTTCGAACGCAGATGCACCGCCACATGCCCCGCCGTGTGGCCGAGGGTGGGTGCCAACCAGACCTCGTCATCGAGCGCATGGTCGGTCGCCACCAGCGCCGCCTGCCCCGCTTCGATCACCGGCAGGATGCTTTCGGCGTAGGTGGTGTTAGCGTAGCCGCCCTTGCCGGCCGCTTCCATCGGCGCGACCTCGTCGCGGGCCATCACGTATCTCGCGTGCGGGAAGGTCGGAACCCAGCGGCCATCCACCTGCTGCGTGTTCCAGCCGCAATGGTCGGAATGGAGATGCGTGCACATCACGTAATCCACCGCCTCGGGCGCGACACCTGCCGCGGCAAGCCGGCGCAGCCAGCCGTCGTCGTCGCGCCGGTGCCAGTCCGGGAAGAAACTGTTGGTCTTGCCGCAGCCGATGCAGGTGTCGATCAGGATGGTGTGATGACGAGTGCGCACCAGATACGACTGGATCGCGATGACGAGCTTTTCCGTGCCGGGTTCGATCGCCCAGGGCTCGTAGGCGGGCCGGACCGCCTCGAACGCGTCGCGGTCGACGCCCGCGAAGGAGTCCTCGACGCTGCGGAACGGGATCTCCATTTCGACGATCCGGTCGATCCGGATGTCGCCGACATGTGTGGTTGTGACACTCGGACTGCGGGGTGCGGTGATAGCGGGCGAGCTCATGCTTCAAGACTATCATGGCCCGTTCCGGCTCGTCCTGACGAACGCATGAAAACACGCATCTGAAGGCATCCCGCGGTATGTCCGCCATCCTTCGAGACGGCGCTCCGCGCCTCCTCAGGATGAGCCGGGGTTGCGGCAGTTCATTTGCCTCGCCTTGCGGAACAGGCCGGGCGCGCAGATAATGTTCGGCAACAGGAACGCCCCGCGCAGGTAATAATGATGCGCGGCGCCGCGCGGACCCCCTGGAGGACTCCCGCGTGAATTGCAGAGAGGTTGGGCCGGATGACCTATTCCGTGCTGGTTGCGGACGACGAGCCGAATATCCTGCTCTCGCTCGAGTTTCTGATGAAACAGGCGGGGTTCAACGTGCGCGTGGCGAGCGACGGCGAGGAGGCGCTTGCCGCGATCGAGGAAGAGGTGCCCGACCTTATTTTGCTCGATGTGATGATGCCCAAGCGCGACGGCTATGACGTCTGCCAGATGGTACGCGCGAACGAGGCCTGGCGCGGGGTGCGGATCATCATGCTGACCGCCAAGGGCCGCGACGTCGAGCGCGAGAAGGGCCTGGCGCTCGGCGCCGACGACTACATCACCAAGCCGTTTTCGACCCGGGAAGTGATGGACCGGGTGCAGCAGTTCCTCGAAGGCGCGAGCCCGCGGGTCGCGCGCGGTTCGGCTCCGAAACCGGCGGCTAAAAAACCGGCAACGACCGGCGGCAAGTGAGACTGAAGCCGCACACGGATATCCCATGAAACTCCGCACCGCCCTTGCCGCTGTCATCGGGTTGATCGCGGCGGTGGCGCTTGTGGCGCTTGGCGTCGCGGGGGCACTGGCGGACGCACCATTGGTCTGGCTCGCGGTTGTCGGCGGTGTCCTCGCGATTGTCGCCACCGCCGCCGCCGGTTATGCCGCGCTCGAGTTGCGCCTCACCCGCCCGCTTGAGCGTCTCGCCGGCCAGGCCCGGACGCTTGCCCACAGCGACAGCGAGGCCGGCGTCGACATCGGGGACGACCATGTGCTGGCCGCCACCCATACGGCGGTGCGCGATCTCGCCGAGAAGCTGATCGTGGCGCGCCGCGAAACCATCAAGGCCATGGCAACCGCAAGCGCCCGGAGCGAGCGCCAGAAAGCGCGTCTTGAGGCCGTCCTCCGCGATCTTACCGAAGCCGTTCTGGTGTGCAGCCCGGACCACCGGGTGATGCTCTACAACACCGCGGCCCAGCGATTGCTCAGCCAATCCGCGGGCGCCGTGAGCGGGATGGCCACCGATACCGAAGCGGGCGCTGGTCTGGGGCTCGGGCAGCCGCTGTTCAACCTGCTCAGCCGAGAGCCGGTGTTGCACGGGATCGAGCGGCTGCAGTTCAGCGAGCCCGGTGCCACAGGAGGCGACGATACCGGCAAGGTCGTGCCGCTGGTCTGCGCAACCCGCGCCGGCGACACCCTGCTGCAGGGACGGATCAGCCTGATGAACACGTCCGGAGAGGCACCGGGCGGCTATGTGCTCAGTTTTTCGGGCGGCGATGACGCGGTGTCCGGCGGGCTCCGGCGCGACCGCATGCTTGATGCCGCCACCGAAGACCTGCGCCGGCCGGTCGCCAATATCCGGGCCGCCGCCGAGACGCTCGACGCAAATCCCGGCCTCGACCGCGGCGCGCGGAAACCTTTCGAGACGGCGATCGTCGAGGAAGCCACTGCCCTCAGCCGCCAGATCGAGGGACTGGCGGACAGGATCTACGCGCCCGGCCCGGGACACAGCGAGATGGCCGACCTTCATTCGGCCGACCTGATCCATTCCGTGCAGAAACGGCTCGCCCGGGCGGAGCGTGCAGGCGCGGACGTGGCCATAACCATGACCGGCATTCCGGCCTGGTTGCATGGCGACAGCTATGCGCTGGTCGAGACAATCGCACAGCTGACCGCGGCCGTTGCCGCCGAAGCCGGGGTGGAGGCGCTCGACATCGAGACGTCCCGCAAGGACGGCCGGGTGCATCTCGACATCGCCTGGAACGGCGAGCCCGTTGACGCCCGCACCCTCGACGGCTGGCTGGGAACGACGGTCCGGAGCAGCCTTGCGCACGGCACGGTCCGCGACATGCTGGAGCAGCATGGCGGGGAAGCCTGGCCCCAGAAAGAGACCGGCGGCCGCGCCAGGGTTCGGCTGTCCCTTCCTGCAGCCCGGCGGATCGACCACCCGGAGCAGGGCGAACCCTTGCCGGCCCGGCCGGAGTTCTACGATTTCGACCTGTCCGGGCCGCCGGCTGACGAGACCCTCGCCCGCCAGCGTCTCCGCGACATGACCTTCGTCGTTTTCGATACGGAAACCACCGGACTGCGGCCCTCGGACGGCGACGAGATCATCCAGATCGCGGGCGTGCGCGTCGTCAACGGCCGGGTGCTCACGGGCGAGACCTTCGAGCGGCTGGTCGACCCGGGCCGGCCGATCCCCAAGGCATCGATCCGGTTTCACGGCATTCGCGATGACGACGTGGCCGGCAAACCACCGGCGAGCGTGATCCTGCCGCAGTTCCATGGCTTTGCGGATGGCGCCGTCCTGGTCGCCCACAACGCGGCCTTCGACATGAAGTTTCTGCAACTGAAGGAACGGGAAAGCGGCGTCCGCTTCGACAATCCGGTGCTCGATTGCCTGCTTCTGTCGGTGTTCCTGCACGGCGAGGAAAGCGACCATACGCTCGATGCGCTCGCCGACCGGTTCTCGGTGGATGTGCATGACCGGCACTCCGCACTCGGCGACGCGATGGTCACCGCCAGCATCTTTGTCCGCATGCTCGATTTGCTCGAAGCGGGCGGCGTTGTGACCCTTGAAGACGCGATTGCCGCAGGCGAGAAGATGACCAGGGTCCGGAAGCAGCAAGGGCAGTACTAGGCGCTGGCGGGTGCACTGGCGGGTGCGCCGCTGCGTTGCCGATTTGAGGGGGCGGGCGTACACTTTGACGACTGCCGCGGCCGAAAGACGTGCCGGGAGACGTGCCGGGAGACGTGCATGCCGCAGAGACGCGAGACCGCTGATCGATCCGTCGGCCTGTTCCTGCTGGCGGCGCTGCTGTTCAACCCGCCGGTGCTGACGCTGTTCGGCGCGGGCGAGACCGTTTTCGGGCTGCCCCTCAGTTACTTCTATATCTTCGTTGTCTGGGCGCTGGTGATCTGGCTGATGGCGCGGATCGCCGAGCGGTGGCGGAAGTCACCACCGGCCGTTGCGCGTGCCGCCGACCGTGACGACGAACTGGGCGACGGGCGGGGCGACAGCCTACCGCCGGCCAACGGACCCGCGGGCTGATCCATGCTGCAGGGCTGGACCGTTGTCATCTGCTCGTTCCTGTATCTCGGGGTGTTGTTCTGCATCGCCTACTACGGCGACCGGCGCGCGGACCAAGGGCGCAGCATCATCGCCAACCCCTATATCTATGCGCTGTCGATGGCGGTCTACTGCACGTCGTGGACGTTCTACGGCAGTGTCGGACGGGCTGCGACCAGCGGGTTGTCGTTCCTGC